>DASWYM010000038.1:0-4151 GCA_036404975.1 Chitinophagaceae bacterium | reverse complement strand
TTCACCTGCTGTATCCCCCACTCACCCACGGGTATGCGTAGGTGCCGCCCCTGGTGCGTCTGGTCGCCGTTCATGCGGCGGCGGACCACCCACACCCCATTCACGTATTCTCCTTCATCAGCCTGAAGGATACCCACCAGCGGGTCCTGCCGGTCATCGGAAGTAAACGTGATGACGATCCCCGTGCCCGCCACGATAAAATCATCCTCCCCCGTCTGTATAACGAGGCCCCCGCTCTCGGGCCACTCCGCCTTCTTTGCCCCGGGCGACCAGCCCAGGGTATAGTCGTGCGCTACCGACAGCTGGTAGCGGCCCAGTTTGATCTCCTGCTTCCTGGTCTGCGTATCCAGCAACACGCCGTCTATCTTTCCTGTTCCTACGTACTGCAGGATAACCGGCGCCAGCTGCTCCAGCACTTCATAGCTCTTGCCGACCGGTTCCTCTCCCGGCTTATCGGTCGACTCGATCGAGAAGGGCGAAAAGCCAATGGCGTTATAGTGGCCTACTGCGTAGAACACCTTCGCCGCATTCGAAGGCTCAAACCGTATTTCCGGAATAAAGAGAGGATTGCCCCTGCGCGTATACAGGTCGTTGTAAAACTTAAAGCGGGGATTGTAAAAATCGGGGGACAGCATATCAATGGCCGGTGCGCCCGCCTGCCAGATGTCCATCACCTGCGGCAGGGGCCCCGCACTGGGATACTGGCCCGGCTTCACGTTGCGGTGGTTCAGCGCCGCGTTCACAAACATAGGCAGGTTGTATACCGCCTTGCCGGCCATGGCCAGCGCATTGGCAAACCGGGCATAGTGCCAGGCCTGGAAGACCTCGTCGGTTTCCAGCCCTTTGCCGAACACCTGTTCCCAGGTTCCCTTTGCGCGGTATCCATTAGCGGCCCAGCGCTCTTTCAGCTCAGGCACCACGGCTTCCCTATGCTGTTGCAGGTGCTTCATCAGGTCGGCAGGCACTTCGCTGCGGAAGGCAACATTAGCTTCGGGAGTATATTCGCGTGCTTCGGTCAGCATCCCTATTTCGTTCTCCACCTGCACCATGATAACGGTGTGATTTACCCGGTCCACCTCCTTCAGGTGTTGCATGAGCGCGGCGAAGGCTTTGGCAGTGGCAGTCCTGTTGTTGGCATTAAGCGCCGATAAGATCTCCACGCCGGTGCCGTCCTGCCGCTCTGCCCGGGGAAACCGCTTCTGATCCGTCTTCACCCAGGCCGGCACATAAGTGCTCATGCTGTTCTTCCAGGCACCAAACCAAAGCAGCACGAGCTTCAGATCGTGCTGCCGCGCTTCTAAGATAAGACTGTCTACTAACGTAAAATCGAACTTTCCTTCCTGCGGCTCGATCAGCTCCCAGTACACTGGGGCCAGCACCGTGTTCAGGTGCATCGCTTTGAGCTTCGGCCATATAGGCTGCATATAGCGCATACTGGAGGCGCTCGAGTTACCCAGCTCACCGCCCAGCACCAGGAAGGGGTTTCCGTCTACTACCAGTCGGGTGGCTGTGCCCTGCTTGCGCAGGTGGGGCGCCCTGTTTTGTGCAATGCCTACAAAGGCCATCACCAAAAAAAGTAAAGCAGTTATGATCTTCATTTGTACGTGGTTGTCGTTCCCTTTTGAAGAACTGTTTTCGAAATTATTTGTCCCGGCTCCGGGCTTTATAAGCGATCTGGAATTTACTACGAAAACTGTAAGCCTTGTTTGACTTTCATCAGTCCGCGCCCATTGCCGGGTACAGTACAAAGATCTTCAACAATGCTGTAGCAAAGAAGTAGGGTAGGTCTTAGTGGGTCTATGTTTCCTATTATTTCCTATTTAGGGACTTGGGATATTGTCTGAACCCGGTCCCGATAGCTATCGGGATGGGGGGATTATATGGATTTACTGGATTAGAGGTTCTCTAAAAAATCATCATCCATCTTAAGGATCACAACAATCCGCGTTCCTTCTCTTTGTGTTCCCGATAGCTATCGGGATCGCTCTAATTCGTGTTCCTTTGTTCTCTCCTCCGAGTGCTCTGTGTTCTCTGTGCGAAACATCCTTTGCGCCTTAGCCCTTTCGTGTCTTCGCGGTTCAAATGATCGCAGTAGTAATTGGCTATCGCTTATTCCACTTTAATGATATTCATTTCCTCTGGTCCTGCCACCATCGGAATCACCTGCTTTACCGGGTTCCGGGGATCCAAAACCTTTTTGCCGTCTACCAGGAAGTAGTACGTCTTGTACCCGGCAGACGCATCAATAGCGATCTCCCAGCCATCGGCGGCCCGGTGCATCAGGTAGTAATTGGGATTGGATGAAAGGCCACCCACCGTCACCACACGGGCATCTTTGTACCCCGGCAGGCGGAGCTTCAAACGCCCAGCATTGTTATAGCGGCCATTTAAGAAAGCAGTGTAATGCAGGGCTGTTTCCGAGCCGGCACTGAGTGCCCGCCATTTCTCCAGGGAAGCGACAGCTTCCTCCTGTCCCCTCATCAGCTGCACCACCGACCGGGTCATCCAGTCTTCGGCTGTAGGGTTGTCCACTTCGCTCCACCAAGGCTCTAGCCAACGGCCTGCAGCCTCATAGTCCGTTTCCCAGAACAGGTAGTTCCAAACCATCACTTTTGGGATCTCGTAGCGCTGCAGCATGGTGTACTGCACGCGGTCTTCCTTCCAGGCCGCCACCGCTGTTTCCGTACCCTTTGTGAGCGCAAGGGTATAATACTTCAGGTAGGGATGGTCCGTAAACAGGTCGCGCAGCAAGACGGTCTTATCACCTTCTTTCAGCAGCTCATGAATATTGAAGCGAAAGGTTGCCTCCCTATAGCCGTAGGCATAATAGGTCCAGTCACCGGTTGCCAGGTCCCCCAGGTTTGAGTAAATGGTCATCGTATTCTCGTGCCGTATCGTGGCAAACATAGCCTCTTCAAAAGAAGCCGGGGAGACGCCCTTTTGCCCGATCAGTTGCGAAACGGTATCGTAGCGCCAGCAGGGATATACCCCGATATCGTGGCGCAGGGGATGGAAGTTGGTGGTCAACTGGAACTTGCCTGTTGTACGCAGGATCGTATCATTGTTAATGATCGCCAGTTGCCCGCTTTTGTCGGCAACATGTACCTGCGCAGGGTACTCGAGGCGGTAGGTATTGAAAAAGTCGATCACGTCCTGCACGCTACGGCAATGTTGCAGCACGTAGCTTCCAGGGTCCACCGGCAAATTGTACTCTTTGGTACCGGCCGTCTTTCGCAACGGCACGGCGCCCAGTTCATTGGTGTCGAAAAAGAGGCCCTGGTCGTTGCTGCCGCCCTGCAAAACCCCATCGGGGTGATTATAGGTAGTGCCGAAAAAGCCATACGTGGAATCGGTAGCGGCCTTTACTTTAAAGTAAATACGCATATTGGGACGGTGGTCCTCGGTATTGGCCACAAGTACATGCCCCCGGTGGTCCATGCCACAAAAAACAGTACATGCCGAAGCAGACAGGACGCCCAGAAGCAGGGCCGGCAGGAGGGCAACAGCTTTGATTCCCATGATTGACGTTTTAGGGTGTGCAATCGTTAACCTTGGGAATTTAAGAAGAACTTCCCGGAGAATACATGACTTGACGCAGGCGGCCCTTAAATGTCCCCAAAACAGGCTACGGCCTCTAAGCCCTGATCGGCCGCATGGCCTCCTCCGCACTTTGGGTCTATGTGGGTCTAATAGGTCTAGGGGGCTGCTCTCTTCATTCGCACATTGGCAAATTGGCACATTCACATATTACTTAACTCCTTCTGCATCCACACCATGTCAAAGGTCCTTCCCATTTTGGTAACCACTCCCTTAAAGCGCCCGCAATGTACATAGCCCCGCCGCTCGTGGAACCGTATGCTGCCGCTGTTCTCCGAAGAGATGTTCACCAGTACGTTCCGGAAGCCGTTCTGCCAGCATTCACTTTCCAGCTGGTTGCACAACATGGTGCCGATACCCCGCCCCGTAAGCGAAGGCTGCAGCCAATAAGTAAACTTCACCGTGTCGGCAAAGGTGGGCTCCGGGCGGAAGGGATAGGCTATGGCAAAGCCGGCCACGACACCTTCCGCCACCGCCACGTATTTGGGCAATCGCTTTTCGGTGTGCACCAGGGTTCTTATATCGCTCAGTGTATGCAGCCGGTCTGAAAAGTC
>DASWYM010000037.1:0-11467 GCA_036404975.1 Chitinophagaceae bacterium | reverse complement strand
TTGCAGCTTGTAGCTTGAAGCTTGTAGCTTCTCTTCACTGGTATAATTCTTTAGCACCATCCTTTATGAACGAGTTGTCACTCACCCGGTCGGTTCAGCTCCTGCTCTTATTGTTCCTCCTATTCGCAGGTCTCTATTATGCAAGACCGTTCCTGGTGCCGGTGACCTTTGCCGCCCTTTTTGCCATGCTGCTCCTGCCCATCTCCCTGTGGCTGGAGGGCCACGGCGTTAACCGGGTGATTGCCGTACTGTTGTCCCTCCTTGTTTTGGCCGCCGTCTTTACCGGCATTGTATGGCTCATCTCGTGGCAGGTGTCCGACCTGGCGAAGGATGCGGTACAGATCGAACGAAACCTGACCCTGAAGATCGAGGAGATCCGCAACTATATAACCCAGTCGCTGGGCATCTCGCGGCGGCAGCAGGACGAGATCATCAACCAGCAGCAGCAGGGCAGTAGCGGCTGGCTGAGCGGGCTCGTCACCCTGTTCCTGTCGAGGGCGGGAGCGTTCCTGACCAACCTGTTGCTGGTGTTGGTGTACACCTTCCTGTTCATCTATTTCCGCGGCCACCTGAAGAAGTTTATCCTCATGCTGGTGCCGCGGGCGGAACAGTCCAGGGCCGAGGCCACGATTCACCGCTGCCGGCTGGTGGCCCAGAAATACATTACCGGCCTGTCGCTGATGATCGCCAGCCTGTGGGTGATGTACAGCATAGGTTTTTCTATTGTAGGCGTGAAGAATGCCATCTTCTTTGCCATCCTTTGCGGCCTGCTCGAGATCGTTCCCTTTGTTGGAAACCTGACGGGCAACCTCATCACCGTGCTGATGTCGGTGGCCCAGGGAGGTGATATGTCGATGATCATTGGTATCGTGGTCACCTATGCCATTGTGCAGTTCCTGCAGACCTACCTGCTCGAGCCCCTGGTGGTAGGAGCCGAAGTGAATATCCATCCCCTTTTCACCATCCTCGGTATTGTGCTGGGTGAGATGCTCTGGGGTATACCGGGCATGATCCTGGCCATCCCCCTGATGGGGATCGCCAAGATCATCTGCGATAATGTGGAACCACTGAAACCCTATGGGTACCTGATTGGGGAAGAAAAGAAGAAAAAGCCTGCCCGTGCCCGGAAGGAAGTAGTGAAGTAGGGATCACCGGCTAAGGTTTTTACCGGTTTGCTTTACTCCCGTTAAAGGCTTTCCCTTATATGCGCAGAATACCCGCAACTTAACAATTTGTAGCCCTGGTGAGGTATGATTTTGGCAGTCCTTTTAGAAACACTCACCGATGCGCCAGTTTTCTACGGTTTTATTTGTCAATGGGAACCCGGTAGGTTACACCGTTTCCAAAGAGCAGGACCATTTGATATTGAACCCGGCCGAGAACCCAAACCGGGGTATATTTCCTCCCGCGCTGTCCGCACGCCGTGAAGGCGACCACTGGATGGTCGACGGCACTACCGACCGTGATCTTATTGACCAGGTTATTGAAGACATCACGCTCAACGAGGGCAAGATTCCCCAGATCAACCTGAGCGCTGCTCCTTAAGCCTGTTTATCATCTCAGGCATTTACTGAGCAGTTGGAGGTATACTCGTTCCCTTCTCATCATTTAGCCCCGCGTCGCCCATGCCTTCGTCGATGGCCCGCTCTACGTTAACCTCCTCGCTGGACGTGTCGACGTTGTTCCTATTGTTAGTGCGCTCGTTAATTCTATTGCCTGGCTGCGGGATTGTCCCTGAGGTCCTGGGAGCCATCTTTTCTACAGTAAACGGCTAAATAGTATGCCACAGCAATGGCATAATATTTCCTGCTCTTTAAGGAAATGATACATATGGCAAACAATAAAAATAACCCTGCGGGCGACCTGAACAAACTGGGGGACCTGGGTAAGCTGGCCGGTAAACCCGATAGCAACCGGCAGGATCAAAATACTACGGGTGTCAACCTGGGCGCTTCGCTTGGGTCGAGGGCGGCTGCGGCTGCCGGGGAGGCTATGAGCGACCAGCAGACCCTCTATGAAGTGCAGAAGGGCGATACCTTATCCGGTATCGGACAGCGTTTTGGCATTCCCTGGAAGGAGATCTACGAAGCCAACCGCGACCAGGTGAAGGACCCCGATATGATTCACGTGGGGTGGAAGCTCCGGATCCCGAATAAGAAGTAAAAACAAAAAAGTCTCCAGTTGGAGACTTTTTTAATAAGGTGTGGGTGTGGCCTCGACAGGAATCGAACCTGTATCTGGAGCTTCGGAAACTCTTATACTATCCATTGTACTACGAGGCCAGAGAAATTTGCAAATTAGTAAATGTGCTAATGTGCAAATGGGTGCATTTCCGCTTTACCGGATCAATCCGTGCGCGTTGGTGGCAAAGATCTTTACGGCGATGGCGAGCAAAACTACGCCAAAAAACTTTCGTACAGCAATTAATCCTGCAGGGCCCAGGATCCTTTCGATGAATCTTAACGATTTCAGCACGATAAACACCACCACCAGGTTCACCAGGATGGCCAGTAGCACGGTTGTCTGGGTATAGTTCGCTTTCAGCGAGATAATGGTGGTCAGCGTGCCCGAGCCGGCAATGAGCGGGAAGGCAATGGGCACTACCGTGGAGGCCCGCACGTCCTTTTCGCTTTTAAAGAACTCGGCGCCCAGCACCATCTCCAGCCCCAGGATGAAGATCACGATGGAGCCCCCCACGGCAAAGGAGCCCACATCCAATCCCAGCAGGTTGAGGAAAGGCTCGCCTATGAGCAGGAACAGGATCATCAGCCCGCCGGAGATCAGGGTGGCCCGCAGGGCCCTGATCTGTCCCATTTTGCTTTGCAGGGTAATGAGGATAGGGATGGCCCCGATAATATCGATAATCGCAAAAAGGGTAAAAGAAACGGTGATCAGTTCCTTGAAGCTAAAGTCCATAGGTCTCGTTTGTGCAAAAATAGGGGAAGCCAGGTGAGTGATGAGTAGTGAGTGGTGAGTGAAGGTGCCCGATGAAACATGAGCTGTTCTTACAGGAAGAGCGATAGCAAAGTAAAAAGCGGAGATACGCTCCGCTTTTTACTATTCTGGAAACTGATTCATTGCTCTTTTACTCTTTATGTCTCTCGTTTGACTTCTCACGTCTCACGTCCCTTCCTTAAAAACTCACCCGCACGCCTCCGTGCGCATTAAAGCCGGGCGTACTGTAGCCCCAGATCTCCTGGTACTTTTCGCCCGTGAGGTTGCGCCCGTCGGCAAAAAGCTTCAGACGGTTCTTCACGAGGGAATACTCGGCATAGAAGTTCAGGAGCACGTAGCTACCCAGCTTCACTTCCTTCTGCATATAGGTAGGGGGCGGGAACGTAACGTCGGTATTCTTGCCGATGGCGCTGGCCTGGAGGCTCACGTAAAGCGCCTTCGTCAGCTGGCTGCCCAGGCTGGCAGTGAGCTGGCTTTTGGGACGCCGGTACAGGTTGAAGTAACTCGTGTCCTTGCCGGCCACACTGGTATTGACCTTCCCGTCTACAAACGCATACAGCATTTTTGCCTTCAGCTTACCGGCAAGGTTCCACTCGCCCTCCAGCTCAAAGCCATGGTCTTTCTGCTCGTTCTGGTTGATGTACTGGAACTTCAGGGTGGTGGTGTTGAAGCCATAGCCGATCACGTCTTTGATGGTGCGGTCGAAGTAGGTGGCACGCAGGCTGGCGCGGCCGTCACGCGCGTAGAACTGCACGCCGCCTTCGAGGTTGATGGAGTTCTCGGGCTGCAGGCCGGGATTGCCATAGGCCGAGAAAAGCTGGTAAAGGCCCGGGGTCTTGTAGCCCGACGACAGGTTGGCAAACACCTTCAGCTGGCGGTTCAGCAGGAACGAGGGGTTCAGGTTGAAGGCCAGGTGAGGACCGTATTCGGAGTGCTGGTTAAAGCGTCCCCCGGCCTCCAGGTTAAAGCCCCGGGGTGCCCCATAATTCAGCGCAGCATAAAGGCCTGCCTGGTTGTGGTGGGCACTGTCGTGTCCCAGGTCGGGGATGAATGGACTGCCCGACAACTGGTCGGTACGCGAAGAGCGGAAGTCAAGGCCACCGGTGAAGGTGAAGCGGCCCGTAGGGTACACGCCAAAGGCTTCGGCAAAGTGCTCTCCCGATTCGTACGACGACTGGTTGGAGGGCTGGAAGTACCGCCGGTCGGTGAGGGTAAAGTGGTAGAGCAGGTTCACCTTAGCCGCGCCCAGCGACAGCTCGTTGCGCAGGCCGGTCTGCAGGTTTTTGATCGTGGTGCTGTAGTCCTTCGCATCGGAGAAGCCTTCGTTGTCCAGGTCGCCTTCGCTGTGCGCATAGCGCAGGTAAGGCTGGAGGCGCAGGGTTGGAGTGGCCTGTACCCCGAAGCTGGCGTTCAGGCTGTTTTGCTGGTAAGCGTCTTTGTCGAATACTTCCGTAGAGCCGGCCGGCCTCGCAGCTTCCGAGATGCCGCCGGTGTGATAGAAGGTATAGCCCACGTTGTAGTCGAACCCATCCACCTTTCCATTGATCCCAGCATTGGCGCGCACCGTTTTATAGCTGCCCGCGTTCAGGGCCCCGTAGCCGCCAAAAGGCTTGCTGCCGCCCTTGCGGGTAATGATATTGATAACGCCGGCAATGGCGTCGCTGCCGTACAGGGTGCTCTGGCTGCCCTTCAGGATCTCGATACGCTCGACGGCATCGATGGGGATGTTGCGGATGTCGAAGTTGGAGCCGATGCCTGAAGCATCGTACACGGGCACACCGTCGATGGTGACCAGGGTGTGTTCTACCCTGCCACCGCGCACGTAGACGCTTTTGTCTTTACCGGGGTTGGAGGCCGCCCCGTTGATGTAGAGGCCGCCCTGCTCGGTCAGCAGCTGCGAGAGGTCGCGGCTGCCCGCCCGCTCAATGTCCTGGCGGTTGATGACGGTAACTACTTTCCCGGTGAGGGAGGTCTTGTTGGGATACTTGTTGGCGGTGACCACCACTTCGTTCAGTTGGGTGGTACTGTCTTGTGCCAGGAGGGGGCTGCTGATCAGGAGCGCAGCCACAGTCCAAAATCTTCTCATAAAGAATGGGTTTTGTTGTGACTGCTTTCGGAAAAAATGGAGTAGAAATGCACAGGCGCGTCCGCCTACACCTTTCCTGCTTTTCACCCGAAAGCGTAAATTGGTTCAGCGAAACGGGCAGGTCTTCTGGCTTACTGCCTGCTGAACACCTTCCCGCTGGCGACGTAGGCCGTCTATGCCAACAGTGGTCTGAAGATCCAGCAGTGTGAAAAGGCGGCAGGAATTGGAGCGTACTCACCATTCACCACTCACCACTCACCACAGTTTACAGCTACGGGGATAGCGCCGGAATTGCACCGGACTTCCCTTTTCATCCCTTTTGATCGGGAACCTGTTTCTGGGCGCAAATGTAGAGAAGAATTGTTGCCCCAAAAATTATTTGCCCCGACCCCTGTGCATAACTCACCAGTATCAGGGCGGTACTAAAGCGTTGTTTTCTACTGATTACAGGATTATTCGTTCCTGTGTATAGTGTGGGAAACTTCCAACTTCCAACCTCCAATCCCGATAGCTATCGGGACCAACTTTACTTCACCCTCATCCACTTGTCGGTCTTCCCGATCAGCGAAATGCCGATATAGCCGCGCACGTCGATGTCGTTGGGGTTGTTCATCCTGATGTAAGCCTTGTATTCCTTGCCGTCCGAAGGGTTGTAGACGTGGCCGCCGGTCCATTCGCCGTCCTCGAACACAAAGTTGCGGAGCATGACCATGCCCATCACCGGTTGCGCCCTTTTGGAAGGATCGGGATTGTGGCGGTCCACCTTGGGCTTGCCATCCTTGCCATTTGGCTCTTTCAGCCAAACGATCTTACCGTTGTACTTACTACCTGATTTGTAGATCTGGATATGGCCCTTGCCGCTACCGTTGGCCCAAACGCCCAGGATAGCGTCGGCCTTGGGTGGTGCGGAAACCGGGGCTGCACTGAGCAGGATGGATAAGAGGAGTAGGATTTTCATAAGCGGGCAACTGTTTACAAGTTTACTAAACTTAACGCGCTTATCCTGCAACCCCCTTGCCAATAAAAGTATCTGAACCAAGATTTGGGTGGATTTTAAGGATTAAGAGGAGTGGGTTCCTGGTAAGTCATTAGGTCATTAAGTCATTGGGTCATACTCCCAACCCTCAAGGGTAACTGTAAGCAAAGACCCAAATGTCCTTTTATTGCCGAATCCCCGCCTAATCCCTAATTCCCAATTCCTAATTCCTGTCCACCTTCAGGTGGGTTGTCCAGAGTATATCCCGAGTTTGTCCCGAGTATGTCCCGCGTATAAGCTGAGTCTATAAGGACTCGGGATATCCTCAGAAGAAACGCTTTACAAACCCGGCGTAAGCTGCCCTCCGCCACGAATGACCCAATGACCTACTGACTCAATGACCCTCGCTTACAGCTTGTGGCTTGTAGCTTGCAGCTCCTCCTTCTGCAACTTTTCCTATCTTCAAACCATGACTCAAAAGCCAAAGCTGCGCCTCTTTGACCTGACCATGATCGTGGTGGGGCTGGTGATCGGGATGGGGATCTTTCGTACGGCCTCCGATGCGGCCAATGCGGCCCTGACGCCTTCGGTGTTTTTTATGGCCTGGGTGGCAGGCGGGCTGGTGGCTCTCTGCGGGGCGCTCACCTACGCGGAGATCGGCTCCCGCTTCCCGGTGACGGGCGGCTACTACAAGGTCTTTGCGGAGTGCTATCACCCTTCGGTGGCTTTTGCTATTAACTGCATTATCCTTATTTCGAATGCGGCTTCCATGGCGGGCGTATCGCTGATCGGCAGCGAATACATCTCTCAGGTAGTGTTTGCCGAAGACCCCGGCGCCACCACCAAAGCCATGATCGCCATGGGCCCCATCCTGCTGTTCTACGGGGTGAACCTGCTGGGGCTGCGTATGAGCTCCATGGCGCAGAACATCCTGATGGTGGTCAAGATCGGGATGCTGTTGCTGCTGATCTCCTCCATCTTTTTTACCGATGGCGTGCAGCCCACCAGCCAGGTGGTGGTGCGCGAGTTTACCACCATGGATTATATCAAGTCATTTGGGGTGGCGCTGATCGCCGTTTCGTTTACCTATGGGGGCTACCAGCAGACCATCAATTTCGGCGAGGAGGTGCACGATGCGCGGCGCACGATTCCGCGCGGCATCTTTATCGGCATTGTCCTGATCATTTCGCTCTACCTGCTGGTGAGCTATGCTTATTACCATGCCATCGGCTTCGAGCAGCTGAAAACCTCCCGCGGTATTGCCTCCATCGTGGCCGAGCAGATGTTTGGCCCCACGGCGCGCTATGTGTCTTCGGTGCTGCTGTTCATCGCCGTGCTGGCCTACGTGAACGTGCTGCTGCTCAGTAACCCGCGGGTGATGTACGCCATGAGCACCGACGGCATTCTGCCGGCCGCCTTCCGCCGGCGCAACGAGGTAAAGGATGTCCTGCCCATCTCGCTGACGGCCTTTGCCGCTACCGGCGTGATCGTGCTTTTTTTTGCCAAGAAGTTTGAGCAGATCCTGGGCTTTACCATCTTCCTGGACTCGATCGGGATGGCCACTTCGGCGGCGACGATCTTTATTTTGCGCAAGCGCACCCGCCACCTCGATGGCACGGGCATTTACCAGATGAAGCTCTATCCCCTGCTGCCCCTTATCTTTATCGCGGCTTATATATTCGTGGGCATCAGCATCTGGGTGAATACGCCCGACCTGGCATGGACCGGCATTGGGGTGTTTGCTGTATTCCTCCTGATCTATTTCCTTATCACCAAACTGAAAAGAAACCGGGCACATGTTTCAGCCAAATGATCTTTCGTATATCCTGACCCAGCTGGGTGAAGAGCGGGAATCTTATTTCAATGCCGTGGCGCCGCCCATCATGCAGACCAGCAACTTCGCCTTCAAGACCGTGGCCGATATGCGCAGGGCCTTTGAAGATGAAATGGGCACTTACCTCTATAGCCGGGGGCTGAACCCTACGGTGGACATCCTGCGCAAGAAACTGGCCGCCCTCGACGGCGCCGAGGACTGCCTCGTGTTTGCCAGCGGGGCGGCGGCCATCTTTGCCCCCATACTGGCCAATGTAAAGAGCGGCGATCACATTATCTCGGTGCGGCATGCCTATTCGTGGGCGCAAAAGATGTTCGACGTGGTGCTGCGGCGTTTTGGCGTGACCACCACTTATGTAGACGGCCGCAAGATTGAGAACTTTGAAGCGGCGCTGCAGCCCAATACCACCTTCATCTACCTGGAGTCGCCCAACTCGTGGTTCTTCGAGCTGCAGCCGTTGAAGGAAGTGGCAGCACTGGCCCGCACCAGGGGCATCACTACCCTGATCGATAACAGCTATTGCACTCCCCTGTACCAGCGGCCCATCGACCTGGGGATTGATATGTGTATGCAAACCGCCACCAAGTACATTGGCGGGCACAGCGATACGTTGGGCGGGGTGGTGACCGGTACGCACGTCCTGATGAAAAAGATCTTCGACAGTGAGTACCTCAATATCGGCAGCGGCATATCGCCCTTCAACGCCTGGCTGCTGATCCGGGGACTGCGCAGCCTGCCGGCACGCATGGAGCGTATTACCCGTACCACCAACGAGGTCTTTACGTATTTACAGAACCATAAAGCCATCGGCGAGGTGATCTTTCCCTTTCACCGCGACTTCGAGCAGTGGGACCTGGCACGGGAGCAGATGACCGGCGCCTGCGGGCTGATCACCTTTACCCTGAAGGACGGTACCGCAGAAAAGATCACGCGGTTCTGCGAGGGGCTGAAACATTTCCTGATGGCGGTGAGCTGGGGCGGCCACGAATCGCTGATCATGCCCAAAGTGGCGGGTATGAATCCTGCCCATTTCGACCCCGGCAACCGCGAGCACGGGGCCATCCGCCTCTATACCGGACTGGAGGATCCCTTTTACCTTACTTCCGACCTGGAACAGGCACTGGATAATATTTAACATTTGCGCCTTCTTTTTGATTTATTTTTACAGGCATGAAGCGACCAATTCTCTGCTTAATCCTAAGTACTGTCTTCGCCTGCGTGCAGGCGCAGGAACTGTGGGATCTGCGGCGTGCTGTGGATTATGCCGTCACCAACAATATATCGGTGAAGCAGGCGGACCTGCAGAGCCGTTTTACTGCACTGGACTATAAGTTAAACAAGCTTTCCCTCTATCCCGATGCCACTTTTCAAAGCAATGTAGGCTACCGGTTTGGCCGTTCGGAGAACCCTACCACCGGTGTGTACGAGGATAATAACTTCCTGAGTGCGGGTATGAACCTCCAGACGAGTGTTTCCCTGTTCAACTGGTTTTCGAAGCGCTTTGCCATTGAGTCGTCGCGGCTGGCCTACGAGGCCGACAGGGCTGGCATTAAAAAAGCCCAGGATGACATTGCCCTGAACGTGGCGGTGGCCTACCTGCAGGTGCTGGTGGCCAAAGAGCAGGTCAACATTTCAGCAGTGCAGGTGCAGCAAACCATCTCGCAACTGGAGCTGACGCGCCGCAAGGTAAATGCAGGTGCCCTGCCCGAGCTGAACGCCGCCGAATTGGAGGCCCAGCTGGCCAGGGACAGTTCGACCCTTATTACGGCCCAGTCGCAGGTACAGCAACAGCTATTGCTGTTGAAAGCCATCCTGAACCTGGATGCCGCGGCTCCGTTCGATATTGCCTCGCCCCCTATTGATGCCATCCCGGTAGAAAGCCTGGCGGACCTGGAGCCCGGCAGGGTGTACCAGCTGGCCCTGGCCAACCTGCCGCAGCAGAAGGTCAACGAGCTGCGCCTGCAATCGGCCCGCCAGAATGTGAAAGCTACAAGGGCGAGTATGTATCCCACCCTGTCGGCCTATGGAGGACTGGGAACCAACTACGTGAATATCGGCTTCCCGGTTACGACCTTAGGACCTAAACAAGGTACCGGGGCCTCCGTGCAGATCAATGGTGTGGAGTATGAAGTTTTGGCCCCCTCGAGAGTGGCGACAGGAGCAGAAATAAGGACTCCTTTTGGACGCCAGTTCCGCAACAACTTTGGCCAGAATATAGGTATTGCGCTCAACGTGCCCATCTTTAATGGTGGCGTGCTGCGTACCAACTGGCAACGTTCGCAACTGCAGGTGCAGCAATCGCAGCTCCAGATCGAGGGCGATAACCAGACGCTGAAGCAGGATATCTACAAGGCCTATACCGATGCAGTGGCCGCCATCCAGAAGTACAATGCGAGCCGCAAGAGCGTGGAGACTGCCCAGAAGGCCTTCAACTTCGCCCAGAAGCGCTACGACCTGGGGCTGGTGTCGACCTACGACCTGGTGAACAGCCAGAACAACCTGCTGCGGGCCCGTATCGACATGTTGTCGGCACAGTTCGACTATGTATTTAAGCTGAAACTGCTGGAATTCTATAAAGGACAAGGGTTAAAACTATAAGACCACAAGACATTACTACTATGAATAAGACAGTTAAATGGGTATTGATCGGGCTGGGAGCCCTGATTGTTATTCTGATCGTGGGCAAGCTGGCCATGGGTAAAAAAGAGAGCGGCGTAAAAGTAGCCGTGGAAAAAGTGAGCCAGCGTACTATTACGGAAACCGTCAATGCCAGCGGCAAGGTGTATCCTGAGATCGAAGTGAAGGTAAGCCCCGACATCTCGGGCGAGATCACGGAACTGACTGTGGCTGAAGGCGACAGCGTGAAGAGGGGACAGGTGCTGGCCCGTATCTACGCCGACATCTACTCTTCGCAGCGTGATGAAGCGGCGGCGAGGGTGTCGCAGTCGCAGGCAACCGTGGCCAACAGCGAGGCTTCCCTGCAGGCCCTGAAGGCCCAGCTGGAACAGGACCGCCTGGGGTATAACCGCAACAAGCAACTCTACGACGAGAAGGTGATCTCGAAGGCCGAGTTCGAGCAGTTCGAGACCAAGTACCGCTCCTCGCAGGCCCAGTACAATGCCGCCCTGCAAAACATCCGCAGCCTGAGGGCAGGGGTGCAGAGCGCACAGACCGGCCTGCAGATGGCCTATAAGAACCTGGGCAGAACGACCATCGTGGCACCCATGAGCGGGGTGATCTCGCAGCTGAATGTGAAGGAAGGCGAGCGCGTGGTGGGTACCGCACAGATGGCCGGTACCGAGATGATGCGCGTGGCCGACATGAGCACCATGGAAGTAAGGGTGGATGTGGGCGAGAACGATATTGTGAAGGTGAGTATCGGTGATTCGGCCGACGTGGAGATCGACGCCTACAACAACCGCAAGTTCAAAGGTATTGTGACCCAAATAGCCGCCAGCACGGTGAAGTCGGGCGGGCAGGCTGCTTCCGCTACGGATGTGACCAACTACGAAGTGCGGATCCGCCTCGATCCTTCGTCTTACGCCGACCTGATGGATCCTTCGCGTCCGAAAAGCCTTGTCTTCCGTCCCGGAATGAATGCCAGCGCTGATATTAA
>DASWYM010000036.1:0-11242 GCA_036404975.1 Chitinophagaceae bacterium | reverse complement strand
CCCAACTCGTGTACCGACCAGGTATTGGTCGCCACATCCAGAATATCTACCCGGGTATAATCTACATAATCTTCCCAACCCCCATTACTTCCCCCGGCGAAGACGACCTTATTGCCGGCAAAAGCGATCGCTGTACCAAATCTTGGAATCGATAAGTTGCCCGCGGGCGCAAGGGTTGCCGCCACTTGTTGGCGGGTGTCACCACAAGCTACGGAGGCCGTGGACCCCAGCACGCTTACCTGTACGGTATCTTTCGCCGACGATCCATCCGGGTCCATAACGGTCAGCTCAAATTCATAGACCCCCTGCCATAAACCACCTACCTGCACAATGGCACTATCGGCATGCAACATATATAACGCCGATGAACCCTGTATCTTTTTCCATCCGTAGGAACTGATTTTACCCTCCGGGTCGGAGGATGCGCTGCCATCCAGTGTGACGGAGTCGAGCGGCAACACGAGCACCTGGTCGGCACCCGCCCGGGCTACCGGTGGTTTGTTGACCGGGGCAACAGGAGGCCTGGGAACTGAAGTATCTTCTTTTTTACAGGTTACAAACAGCAGGATAGTCAATAACGCGGGGAGTATTCCCCTTCCCAGGAGCAGTCTCATACTTTAAGGTTTAACCGGTAAAGAATACAGTTCCAGAGAGCGGAGAAGCAGTTCCTCAGGATAAAGTTTGATTCCTGTTGCAGATCAATGCTTACTGATCCGGCAACCGTTAAAGAAACGGGACCGGTCTTCCAACACAGGCACCCTTATATATAAAGTTACATTAATACCTGAAACCATATCTCTACCAAGGCAGAATTATTTAAACCTGTACTATTCCATACCGTTTTGGAATGGATCACGCCTATAGCGAGGGGATTTTGAGGGCTTTACCAGGAACACCGGTAATGGCACCGTTTATTTAGAGCGCCATTACCGGGTCAACGATGGTCCCGGCAGGCTTGACGGGGCTTCCGGCAAGCCTGGGAAGCGTTTCTTCGGACTTCGCCGGGAACCCTCCGGGGAGTGTTTCCAGCTTTAACCGCATCAGTTTTACAGGCTCGATAATCTACTAAAAGCACTGATAGCGTAAGCCGTAGCCCAGGGAAGCGGTCGTAACCATAAGCCCCCCCGGCAGGCGGCGAAGAAATTCCAAGTCCCCGGTCCCTGGTCCTTTAACACCTACATCTGGTCTCTTTCGTAGCCGGTAGAGCCATGGCTTTGATCCTGCTCCACCCGCAGGCGGTTCTCCACGTTGCGCACCCCCGATACCCGTTCCACCAGGTCTTCGGCCCGGCGCTTTTCGGCGCGGCTGTGCACCGTACCACTCAACACCACATCTTCGCCCTCCAATTGCACCTGTATGTCGGTGGCATCCACGTAGTCGTCCTCGGTAAGGCGGTCGCAGGCATCTTCGCGGATGCGCTCTTCGGAGCGGCGATACCCTTTGGGCCCCTTGCCCCGGTGCGGGCCGCCGGTGCGTTCTTCGTCCAGGCGGCGGCGATGTTCGGCATCCTCATCGCCCAGCCACGAAGCCACTTCATCGCGGCCCCGGTCCCACCAGTCGCGGTCACCACCGGACCGGCCCCTGCCTGGCTGGCGGTCGTCATAGTAGCTGCTTCCGCTGGCCTCGCGGCGGGCCACATCGTCGTAGGGATTGCGGGCTTTCCCCACGCCGTAGCTTCGGCCCTGTTGGTCGCGACGGGCCTCCCGGTCGCCAGGCAGGTGGTGCTCGCGGTCCCAGATGCGACCCTGCCGGTACTCGTCACGGTCCCACTCGCTATCGCTGCCGTAGCTGCTTTGCCCGTAAGCTCCTCCGTAATTGCCCTGGTGCGGCCGGCTGCGCTGCGCCTCCTGGCGGCGGCGGTCGGAATCCCAATAAGGGGACTGGTTGTCCCGCTTGCGGTTGTACTCTGCCATAACAAAACTGTTTAAACGGTGAAAAAGATTTACCCCCTAAGGAGCCGCAAAAAGCCTGCCTTGCCGGCTCTGAGAAAAGGAAATCACGCTCCATTGCCTGCCCGGTGGCCATGCGTCCTGCAGGTTCCTGTTGCCGCTCCCGGTCTTCTGCCCCACAAAAAATACCCGGAAGTGGGTATTTCCTGCTATAGGCTAGACATTACTTTTGCACCCTGGGCGGCCGGGCAACAAAAGGCCGCCCCCTGAGACACCCATTACATTAATTCATCGCTATGCTTTAACCAGGTACCCTCCCTAATACCCCCCTTCATAAATAACAGCCCCATAAAAACACGACACATGAAAAAATGGTTAACCGTACTCTGCCTGGCCGTGCTGGCCAGTTGCCAGAAATCCAATGACAACGACGAACCCGTAATACCGCCCACCGACCACACCACCCTTACACTGAGCGTGGCCGACGCCACCCCCGGCGACCCGGTGGAGATCCGGGTCAATAAGAAAGTACCGTCGGCCCAGACCGTCGTCACCTTCAACGGCACGGCCATCAACGGCTATGCGATGGGCGACTCGGCCTACGTAATCATTGTGCCGGTAGTGGCGCCGGGCAAAGCCACCATCGTGGTGCCGGCCCTGGCCGGGGCCAACAGCCCCGAGCTGACCATCAAAACCTATACACCCATTGCCGACCCGCAAGCCGTCATCAGCGAGTTTACCGACAAGCGGCAGCGCAGCATCGACTCGCTGACCCGCGGCACGCAGGGAACGCCCTTCCAGCCCTCGGCCGCCACCCTTACGCTGCTGTCGCAGCTGCAGGAGGAGTGGGACGTACAGATGGCCCAGCTGGCGGCGGGCGACAAGCCCCTGCTGGCCTACATCCTGCAGAAGAATATGCCCAACCCGGCCGCCTATTCCTTCAGCCCCCTGGAGGCGTCCTATTATGCCCGCATGAGCGGCCAGCAGGGCGACGTGGGCGATAAACTGGTGGCAATTGCCAAGGAATACGTGACGGCGCAAACCGTCTGCGTGGCCTCCATACCCTTTATGCTCGGCACGGGCTATTTCTTCGTGAAAGCGCCCAACCCCTGGACCGGCCTGGCCTTCCTGGCTTCCTTCACCACCTTTGTCATCTCGCGCGAAGTGGCCATCAAAAGAGCCCAGGAAGTAGGACGGCTCAAAGGGGTGGCCGACGCCATCCTGGAGGCCTTCGTGCTGAAGACGACCGGCGAGGTGGAGTTCACCAACAACGTCGAGCGCGAGCTGAGCCTGTCGGTTGGCTTTCGCAACCTGGGGAGCGCCGATGCCGGCCTGCACAGCGATATCGGCACGGCCTTCAGCCGCGAAAGCGAGTTGGCCGCCAAAGACGGGGAGGTGGAAAGCCTCTACGCCAAGGTGAGCGCCGTGTTCAGCAAGCTCAAAGGCGCTTATCCCACCTACGTTACCGTGATCGGCAAGGTGGCGAAAAGCACTATGGCCCTGCCGGTGGCCGGCAGCCAGGTGACGGTGAAAAGCGTCAGCGATTCCCGCCTGGCGTTTACCACTACGCTGTCAGGCAGTACCCGCAAGGTGAAGATCACCTCCACCGCCACCACCGAATTCCCCTTTACCCTGACAGTAGCCTACCACCGTTCGCTGGACAATAAGGAGATCACCAGGGATATTGCCTGCACTTTCAACCCAAACCAATACAACTACCAGCTGCAGGTGGGTGACTACAACCCCGACTACACCAAGATCAGCCCGGTGCTGACCTTAAAAAAGGGCGATGCCTTCAGCACGCCCAACTACGTAAACCAGATGCTGCGCCTCACCCTCGACGGGGTGCCGGTGAAGGTGGGACCTTATGGTCTCGACTGGACGCCGGTGCTGTTCGGCTCCCGGCCCACGTCGGCAGCCGACATCGTGAACAACGAATACCCTGTGACCGTGTATGACTACACCAACCGCCGGTCGGTGACCATCCCCCTCAAGGCCGTACTGCTCAACACCGCCTATGCGGCTATTGTGGGCCGCACCGTCACGGTGGATTATTACCAGAACAACACCAAAGTGGGCACCACCACCTTTACCTACCATGCCGACGGAAAGCTGGAGCGCGGGGGAACGTTTCCCTCCACCTCTACCTGGAACTGGACCATCACCGGCGCGCAGGCCTACGACCAGTGCACCAACTACATCGCCAAAGACCAGTTTGCAGGAGCGGTGAGCATGGCCGGCGGCGACATCTTTACCCCCGGCTACCTGATGATCCGCACCGACGGCTCCTTCCGCGCCAACAGCTTCTATGGCTGCACCGACCGCTGGGACCGATATGATATTCATTGACAGGCCCGTTATACCGGCCCGGAGACAATAGTTAAAAGAGGGTGCCGCTCCGCCCAATGACGGAGCGGCACCTAAGAAAAAACCTGCCAAGGCTTCAACTTAACCAAACAATAGAGACCCTGCACCTGTTCCGTTTATCATTAACACTAAGACATATGCGTATTTCCCTTTCTATACTAGTCCTGCTGCTTTTCACGGCCTGCTCCAAAAACGAGGAGCCGCCCACCGCGCCGCCACCGCCGGCACCGGTGCTTTCTTCCGAAAAAGCCATCTCCGCCTTTTCGTTTTTAAAGAAAGACAACCCCACCCTGGAAGCCGATATTACGGCAGTCGTCAGCGGCCAGAAGATCACGGCCGAAATCCCGGCCCACATCAGCGAACGCAACCTGGTGCCGACCTTTACTTTGTCCAACAAGGCCAAAGCCCGCATCGGCACCACCGAGCAGGTCAGCGGGCAAACGAAAAACAATTATACCCAGTCCCTCTCCTATGAAGTGGAGGCTGAAGACAAGACCAAAGCCACCTACACGGTGGAAGTAAAAGCCGTTGGGCATGCCCCCCTGGCCACGGTCAACAACACCACTTCGTATAGCTACCGCACCGCCGCCACTACCTGGATCGACTACGGCACCGCCTTGCCTTCGCTGAAGTTTTACCCCGGCGGTTACCTGGCCAGGGCGATATATGATTTCGACAAGGACGGCGACGAAGACATCATCACCGGCAACCTCAATTACGACGAGGCCAGCGGCACCCTGGTGAATGCGCCCAGGCCGGTCCATTACCTGAACAACACAGGCGGCGCCTATACCGATGTGACGGCCAGCAAGTTCTCCGGGAGCGTGCCCGGGCTGGTGCATCCCCGCAAAGCTATCCTGGGCGACTTTGACAAGAACGGCTGGATGGACGTGGTGATGGCGGGCCACGGTTATGATCAGCCCCCCTTCCCGGGTGAAAAATCCATCCTGCTGCTGAACCACAACGGCACCTTTACTTCGCGCGAGATCCTGCCCATCGGCTTTTACCATTCGGTATCGTCGGGCGATATCGACAATGATGGCGACATCGACCTGTTCTTTTCCGACACCAAAACGTCCCGCTTCTTTATCAATGATGGCAATGCCAACTTCACGCTCGACAACACCGTGTTCCCTGCCGAGCTGTACAACCTGAACTTCTTTACGTCCGAGCTCTATGACCTCAATGCCGACGGCTACCTCGATGTGGTGGTAACCGGCCATGAACACGAAAATGCCCCCTCCACGGTGCTGTGGGGCAACTATACGGGCAAATACACCAAGGCCCGCTCCACCACCCTGCCCCGGGTACAGGGCTGGGGCATAGCCATCGACATCAACATACTTGATGTGAACGGCGACGGCCGCCACGATATCATTCTGAACCGCCAGGGCGACGGCACCGGTGCCCAAACCGTGTTCCATGGCCTGTACGTGCAGGTGCTGGTCCAGGATGCGGCCAGGGGCTTTACCGATCAGACCACCACGATAATCAGCAACCACATACAGACCACCCACCCGGGCCTCACGTGGTTCTGGGTAGACTGGCTGCGCCTGCTGGATGCCGATGGCGATGGTGATAAAGACATCGTGACCGACAACAAATTCTACAACCTGCAGTGGCGCAACAACAACGGCAGCTTTGCACGGTTCTAGAACAAAGCTCCCGTCTTCCCAACCACTTCTAACCAAACCTAAAAAGGCTGGCCCCAACGGCCAGCCTTTTATCTATTAGTCTCCTTCCGCCAATGGCGTCTCTTCACAAACCTCAGCGGAGAGGCATGACCTTTCACCATTTACGTGCTCTCACTCACCACTCACCACTCACCTCTCCCCTATGCCGGTATCAACTCCTTGTTCTGCTCGCGCTCCCAATGGCGGTGTTTCTTCAGGGCCTCGATGAATTCTTTGGCCACGGCGCCGGCATCGCCGCCTTTGCGCGAGGTGACCACCCCCTTATGGGCCGACACCGAATCAAACACCTGCTGGTCGGGCAGGGTGCAGGCCTCGATCAGCTCCACGCCTTCGCCTATAGCCGCAATGGGCTTGCAGTGCTTGTAGGCCTCGCGCACAAAGAGCAGGGCCTTGCCCATGGTCTTCAGCTTGTCGACCGATGCGCGCCCACCGGGAATAAACACCGCATCGTACATAATGGAGCCCGTGGTCACGTGGCTCTTATCGGTCATCACGTCACTACCCGCCGCGGCCTTGCGCTTGCCCTGCAGCTTCGACACCACTTCGGCCATGGCGCCTTCCTTTTCGAGGGCCTTCTTCAGCTCGCTCACCGCCTTGCCGTCGAAGCCGTCCTCGAGCAGGATGGCCACCTTGCGGCCTTTGATGGAGTCCATGGCGGTATTCAGCTGGCTGAGGGCTTCGGAGCGCTCCACGGTGCGCTTGCCGGCAGCGTGCTTGTTGGCATCGGGCTTTACGCCTTTGGGCATGTCCACCCCGATGCCTTCCGCCACCTTCTGGGCCAGGTCGGTGTCGATGCGCGCCAGGTGGTCCACCATGCGCTCGCGGATGTGCATCGTCTCCACCTTGCCCAGCTCGAAGTGGAAGGCTTCGATAATATGGTTCTTCTCCGGCTCCGACATGCTGTGGTAAAACAGGCGGGCCTGCGAGTAGTGGTCGCCGAAGCTTTCGCTGCGGGCCTTCACCTTGTGGCCGTCGAGCTTTTCGGCGTAGTGGGCAAAGGCGCCGGCATCGGCCCCCGCGGCAAAGGGGCAGCCACCGCCCAGCGAGTTGGGCGAGTAGTTCACCTTGCGCTTCATATTGTTCTGCCGCATAAAGCCGTCCTGCTGGTTGTTCACCACCTCCACGTGCGGCCGGTTGATGGGGATCTCGGCAAAGTTGGGGCCGCCGAGGCGCGTCAGCTGGGTATCCACGTAGGAGAACAGGCGTCCCTGCAGCAGGGGGTCGTTGCTGAAGTCGATGCCCGGCACGATATGGCCGGGGTGGAAGGCCACCTGCTCGGTCTCCTGGAAGAAGTTGTCGGGGTTGCGGTTGAGCGTCATGCGGCCGATGCGCCGCACCGGCACCAGCTCCTCGGGCCAGATCTTGGTGGCGTCGAGGATGTCGAAGTCGAAGTCGAATTCCTCGCCTTCGGTGATCATCTGCACGCCGAACTCGTACTCGGGGAAAGTGCCTTTTTCAATGGCCTCCCACAGGTCGCGGCGGTTGAAGTCGGGGTCCTTGCCGGCGATCTTCTGCGTCTCGTCCCAGGTGAGGGAGTGCACTCCCTGCAGCGGCTTCCAGTGGAACTTCACGAAGTGGGCCACGCCCGCTTCGTTCACCAGGCGGAAGGTGTGGACGCCAAAGCCCTCCATCATGGCATAGGAGCGCGGCAGGGCCCGGTCGCTGAGCACCCACATAATCATGTTCATCGACTCGGGCATCAGCGAAATAAAGTCCCAGAAGGTGTCGTGGGCGGCGGAGGCCTGCGGCATCTCGTGGTGGGGCTCCGGCTTGATGGAGTGCACCAGGTCGGGGAACTTGATGGCGTCCTGGATGAAGAACACCGGCATGTTGTTGCCCACCAGGTCGAAGTTGCCTTCCACGGTATAGAACTTGGTGGCGAAGCCGCGCGCGTCGCGCACCGTGTCGGCCGAGCCGCGCGAGCCCACCACCGTGGAGAAGCGCACAAAGACGGGGGTTTCGAGCGAAGGGTCGGTCAGGAACTTCGCCCGCGTATAGGCTTTCATCGAGTCGTCGTAGACGCGGAAGACGCCGTGGGCCGCCGAGCCGCGGGCATGTACCACGCGCTCGGGGATGCGCTCGTGGTCGAAGTGGGTCATCTTCTCGCGGAAGTGGAAGTCCTCCATAAGGGTGGCACCACGAATGCCTGCCTTTAGCGAGTTGTCGTTGTCGCTGATCTTCACGCCCTGGTTGGTCGTGAGGTGCTGTTCGTTGCCTGTGATTGATTTTTTTGCTTTTGCCATACCAGATGGTTTTATGGGTGAACGAAGGAGGGCGGAAGAGAAGGTACAGGAGTGCCCTGGCCGGGCGGGCCTGGAGTGGCTTGTATTTTAAAGGTAAGCCAAAGCAGCTAAGCGACCACCACAGCCATAAGAAAAAAAGATGGCAGCAGCAGCTATACTGCACCGTCAGTCACACACCCCTTTCCTTTCCGGGTGGTGCAGCCGCAGAGGAATAGCCCGGGGAACAAAGGCAAGGCAGCCTTACCGGCTGCCTTGAGGCCCTAGCGTACTACTTTATATAAGGATAATCGTCGTACACGGCATTGTTGGTCAGGCGCTGCGGGGCCGTTCCGTCACTATTCATCTTGTAGATCTCGAACTGCGGAAATGCCGTACCTGCGAAATCCCGCGTGCTGGCAAACACGATACCATAGCCCTCGCGCGACCAGGAAGGACGGGCATCCACGCCCGGCGAGGCGGCCAGCGGCACCTGTCCCGACCCGTCAGCATTCATCACGTACACATCCGGGTTGCCAGCGCGGCTGCTCATAAAAGCGATCTGGCTGCCGTCGGGTGACCACGCCGGCATCTGGTCAAAAGCCGGGGACGTGGTGAGGCGGAGGATGTTACTGCCGTCGTAGTTCATGGTAAAGACATCCGTGCGGCCGGCCGCAACGCCCAGGTCCGACTGAAAAGCAATCCGCATCCCATCGGGCGAATAAGTAGGCCATTTATCATCCTGCGGCCGGAAGGTAAGGCGGGTAACTTTGCTTCCCTCCATATCGGAAACATAAATCTCATGGTTGCCATCGCGGTTGCTGGAAAAGATGATCTTGTTTCCTTTGGGTGACCATTCCGGCCAATCCTCATCCGCACCCGGCGTTTGAGTGAGATTGCGCAACCCCTGCCCGTTGGCATTCATGATAAAAATATCCCGGGAACCCAATGCCCCTGAAGCAAAGGCAATGTGTTGCCCGTTGCCCGCCCAGGCGGCCCGTCCGTCAGGGACCGTGTTGTAGGTCAGGCGCACCACACCAGAACCATCCAGGTTCATAGCATAGATTTCATCATTACCGTCCCGGTTACTTACAAAAAGAATCTTACGGTCTTTCTTTTCACTGCTGACAGACGCCTGTACCGCTTTGGAAGCGAAAACCGCCTCCTCGTCGCCCGCAGGGCGTACGTCTTTTTGACAAGCACTCCAAAACAGGGAAAATGCCGCTAGTGCAGCAAGCTTGGTCCTGGGTGATAAGACTGCCATGATTATAGGTTTTAGTGAATAATCGTTGTGCAGTTTTGATAGAGTTGCTTCCTCCTATAGGTGCACTACATCCGGAGAAGAATTCCAGTCCCCTTTAGTAGATCTCCAGGTATTGGTTTCGGGGGTCTGTCCTTCAAAATTATCAACAAATCAGGAAAACAAATAATTACTTTGGCCAATATCTAATTTCCCCCGGGCGGGAGAAGGCACAGGCTTCAGGCAGTAACCGGCATTTAAGTGAATATAGGTCATCTCCCGTCTTACCTCAGCCGCAGACCACACACCCGGGCCGGCAGGCCAACCGGAAATGGCGTATCTTTACCTACGACCTCCTCCCCGTTGACAACCGCCGCACTCTTAAACGACACTCCCGATCATCCTGCTTAAGGCTATTGTTCCAGCACCTATAGACTACGAGGCTATTTATTGCTTCACCCATAAATCAAACACCATGACCCCTTCTTTCTTCCCGGCCAAGAACACCCGGACCACCTTCTTCGCCGTCCTGTTTTACCTCTTGGTAGGCACCAGCTTCACAAAAGACCCGTGGCACCTGCGGCCCTTCCATGGCACCTTCGAAGTCACCACCACTGTAGTGGATCCCACCCCACCCGACCAGGAGGTCATCTATGATGGAGCGGGCACCGCTACGCACCTGGGCAAGTCTACTTTTTATGCGCACTCTTTTGTAAACCGCCCGGCCAACCAGTTTCATGGCACGGCTACCTTAACGGCAGCTAATGGCGATGATATATATACGGAGTTTACCGGATCTACCACCTACTTCGACAATGGAACCGTATACATAGAGCGCCACTACACCATAACCGGTGGCAGCGGCAGGTTTGAAGAGGCATCAGGAGAGTTGGACGGTAATTCCTGGGGCACCGCCGGGTACCCTCCTGGAAGTGTATCCAGTTTCAGCCGCATCACCTTTACCGGCGAGATAAGCTACTAATCAGCCTCACCGGCCGGAAGGAACACGGCGGGCACCAGCCTCATTCCGGGATCTCGATCCTGCCGTACTTCGACAGGTAGCGGTCGTGGTTCTTTTTGGCTTTGGCCAGTATTCGCTGGTAATCGGCATCACTGCGGTATACGTCAAAGTAATAGCCGGTGGAAAGAAAGTCGTAGCTAAAAACCGCCCTGTTATTGCCTTTATCAATCTGCTCCTCCAGGCGCTTCAGCACCTCTTTCAACACCTGGTTGGGATGAGCAGCCAACTGAACCAGGATATAATCCCGGTGCTGTGGCTTTACTTTGTCCCATTCATTTTTAGCAGCATACAGGTAGGAACGTACCCCGTCATGGCGCTCATCTCTTGACTTCAGTCGCCTTTCCACCTCTTCGTAATCACCAAAATACACCAACCAGTAGAGCACGGTGGCCTCCTGGTAAAACTGGTCGTTGACCAATTCCAGGCAGGTCCGGAAAGCGCTTCTGGCTTCCGGGTACTTTCCCAGGCAGGCATACTGCTCGCCAAGCAGGGCATACAGGGCAGGATCCAGCGGGTCTCTTTTTATGGCGTGGAGTGTCAGGGGAATGACCGGTGCGTACAGGCCTAGCTCCTTGGTCAACAAACCACTTAAATTATAGATCATCAATGGGTCGGTAGGGTTGAGCGAAAAGGCTCTTTTCGCGTAGAAATAACTACTGTCGAAGTTGCGTGCCGGGTGGTGGAGGAGGGCCCATACCATGGCGGTATTCGTGTAGGAAGAATGGGGGTTCAATTGCAGCGCCTTGCGGGCCAGTTGCACTTTCAGTTGCAGCAGGCTGTCGGGAAAGGCTTTTACATTATAGTTGCGCAGC
>DASWYM010000035.1:0-12175 GCA_036404975.1 Chitinophagaceae bacterium | reverse complement strand
TAGAACTTGTTACCGGTGCTGTCGCCTGTATTATAGAAGTCCACCTTCGTCTCGCGGTGACAGTTGATACACCAGCCCATGCTCAGGTCGCTTTGCTGGCTCACCACGTCCATCTCCTGGATGTTGCCGTGGCAGCTCTGGCAGGCCACATTACCGGCATTGACGTGCTGCGAGTGGTTGAAGTATACGTGGTCAGGCAGGTTGTGGATCTTTACCCACTCCACCGGCTTGGCTTTGCTGGGATCCCAGGGCTGGCCCGGAGTGAACCCGGCATAGTCATACAGCTTCTCGATCTCTTTGGTACCATCGATCTCGTTCCCCTTCTCGTCGTACAGCTTCGGCCCCTTCTCGTAGGTAGAGATCGACTTGTGGCAATTCATACAAACGTTAATCGAAGGAATGGCAGCGTGCTTGCTTTCCCAGGCGGCACCGTGGCAGTACAGACAGTTGATCTGGTTGATACCGGCGTGCACCTTGTGCGAGTAATAAATAGGCTGCACGGGAGCATAGCCTTTCTGGCGGCCCAGGTTAATCGCACCCTTGCCCACAAAATAACCACCGATCACAAAGAACACCACGGCAAACAGGGCGATATAGATCTTATTACGCCAAAACGGAACCGGCTCGGGGCGCAGGATCCCTTCCTTGTCGTCGGAGAGCTTCTTCAGCGAGCTGTTCACCTGCATCAGGATCAGGGCAATGATCGCCAGCACAATAGAGATGATCCCGAAGATGAGGGCGTTGCGGCCACCGGTGTCTTCACCGGCAGCGGCACCACCGGTCGTATCGGTAGTGGCGGCAGCGGCCTCAGGAGCCGAGTTAGTATATTCTACGATCGCATCGATCTGCGCTGTTGTCAGCGAGGGAAAGCCCGGCATGATGGAACCGAACTGCTGCTGCAGGCCCTTGGTGTAGGGATCGTTGGCCATGTAGGCCGCAGGATTTTTTACCCATTTGTAGATCTCTTCTTTATCACCCCAGGGACCACGGCCGGAAAACCCCCTCAGGGCCGGACCGGTCAGCGGCTTGTCCAGGGAGTGACAGGATTGACAGTTCTGCTGAAATAGGGCTTTACCCTCTGCTGCCGCACCTCCTTGAGCATTTATAATAGAAAAAGAGAATAGAAGAAGACCGAGCAATAGTACTTTCTGCGCTAAAGGCTTAATAAAAATCATAGATGCTTGGGATCTAAAAATGTGGAAAATTTCCTAAATCGGGTGCAAAAATATGACAGTATATTAACAAAAGGACAAGAGGGCTAAATTTTTTTTAAGCCGCTACCAGCCTGCATTTCAGCGGATTATTAAGAGTTTTTGTGTATACAAAACATGCCATTGTCACCAATTTGTAAGTCGTGCAAAACCTTCCCCATTCCCATTAAACCTGATAAGAATCATACGCCCCCATGACCCTTCCCCGGCCGGCCAACCAGCCCCACTCCCACTCCTTTCTTAATGAGACTCCTGAGTCCTTTTATTACTCTTAATCTGTAACCCCATCTGTTTGACTCCTGTAAGACATCTATAAAAAGATAATACGTAACTGACGTGTATTCTGTACACACCTCTCTCCCACCGAAGCGAAAATAACATCCGAACAACCCGGCGCCTTTCCTTCTTTCCCCACATTGGGGTATAGCCGCTATCGTTTCTTTCGCCCTTCTCCCACATATCCTTCCTAATTTCGCCGCGGCTGAATAACCGAAAGCCCGCGCATGCTCACCAAACTAAAACAAAAATGGGGCGTTACCCCCTGGCAGCTTTTCTGGATCCTGTGGGTTTTTGCCATCACCGGTACCACCACCGCCTGGATCACGGGCAAGATCACGGCCTGGGTGGGCTTCGACGCCACCACCTGGTGGGGCTGGCCTTTTTTGCTCCGCCTGGGCATGCTGGTCTTCGGCTACCAGGCCATCCTGCTGACGGTGGCTTTCCTGCTGGGCCAGTTCCCCTTCTTCTGGCGCTTCGAAAAAAAGCTCCTCCAACGCTTACATATCATTAAAAAGGAAAAAGAACCCCTCAAAACGGAAAACCAACAACCAGTATGACCCTCAACTCCCGACTCCAGACTCCCAACTCCCGACTCCAGACTCCAGACTCCCGACTCAATATCGCCGTCTTCGCCTCCGGCGCCGGCTCCAATGCCGAACAGATCATCCGGTACTTCAAGAACTCCCCCACCGCGCGGGTAGCCCTGGTAGTGTGCAACAAGCCCGGCGCCGGTGTGCTGGCCATTGCGGAGCGCGAAGGCGTGCCGACCCTTATGGTGCAACGGGAGCGCTTTTGCGCCGGCGACGCCTACCTCCCCGAGTTGCAGGAGGCCGGCATCGGCTTTATCGTACTGGCCGGCTTCCTGTGGAAAGTGCCCCAGCCCCTTATCGACGCCTACCCCCGCCGCATAATTAATATACACCCCGCCCTGCTGCCCAAGTACGGCGGCAAAGGCATGTACGGCCACCATGTGCACCGCGCCGTCATCAACGACAACGAGGTGGAGTCGGGCATCACCATCCATTACGTGGACGAGCACTACGACAACGGCGACATCATCTTCCAGACTGCCTTGCCCATCCTGGAGGGCGACACCCCCGAAATGCTGGCCGCCCGCATCCACCAGCTGGAGCACCTGCACTACCCGCAAGTGATCGAAGAAGTGGTGGGGGCGATTGGTGAGTGATGAGTGGTGAGTGGTGAGTGGGGTTGCCTGTGGCACAAAGAGTAAAACGGGTTGTTAAAGGAGCTTTGGCTCCTTTTTCTTTTAGTCCAAAAGGCCGTTTTTTACCTTCTCCATTCAGGGTTAACCAGTAGATAACCCGTACATGACGGGTATCTGACCAGTATCCGATCAGTATCTATATAGATACTAGTTATATACTAGTCAGATACTGGTCAGATACTGGTCAGATACTGGTTATCTATGAAGGAGCTGAGAATCGGAAATAGCCCATTTTGATCCCGCGTTCCAGATTCCTGCGCCAGTCGTGCCTTCCAGTTATATAGAAGACGCCCCGGTACTCAATGGCTGGTCCGGGGGCGCTCCCCCACAAAAATCATGATGTTCGTCAGTGACACAAAACCGCGTTTTACGTGATGGCTATCATGGTTTAAGCGGCAGGCGCAGGGTAGTTTAGTATTTATTCTAAGCCTTGTCAAAACCCATAGCATGAAAAAAATCTTTGGGGCTATTCTCGCCCTTGCTTTGCCGCTCCTGACGTTTGCCGGTGAAGCCGACCTCAAAATCCCCGACTCCATTAAAGAACAAAACATCCTCTACTACGGCTTTGCCATCACCCTCCTGGGCTTCCTGTTCGGGCTCTACCAGTTCCGCAAAGTGCGGAAGCTACCCGCCCACGAGTCGATGCTCGAGATTGCCGAAGTGATCTACCAGACCTGCTCAACCTACCTGAGGCAACAGGGCAGGTTCCTGGCCGTATTGTTCCTGTTCATTGGTGCGGCGGTGGCCGGCTACTTTGGCTTCCTGGCCAAGGACCACGACGGCAATGCCCTTTTTGGCCCCGGGGGCGTAGCGCTTATCCTGGGCTGGACGGTCATCGGTATCCTGGGCTCCTACTCGGTAGCGGCCTTTGGTATCCGCATGAACACGCTGGCCAATGCGCGCATGGCCTTTGCGGCGCTGCGCCGCGACCCGCTCCGACTGCTCACCATCCCGCTGAATGCGGGTATGAGCATCGGCGTGGTGCTCATTTGCGTGGAGCTGATGCTGATGCTGGCGATCCTGCTGTTCATGCCGGGCCACCTTGCCGGCGCCTGCTTTATCGGCTTTGCCATTGGTGAGTCGCTCGGCGCTTCGGCTCTGCGTATTGCCGGGGGGATCTTTACCAAAATTGCCGACATAGGATCGGACCTGATGAAGGTGGTGTTCAAGATCGGCGAGGACGACCCGCGCAACCCGGGCGTGATTGCCGACTGCACCGGCGACAATGCCGGCGACTCGGTGGGTCCCACGGCTGATGGCTTTGAGACCTATGGTGTCACGGGTGTGGCCCTCATTTCCTTTATCTTATTGGCCGTTACCGGCGGCGAGCTCATGCAGACCCAGCTGCTGGTGTGGATCTTTGCCATGCGCATCCTGATGATCCTGACCTCGCTGGCGGCCTTCTACATCAACGCCGCGTGGAGCCAGGCCCGCTTTGGCAACCGCGAAGAGATCGACTTTGAAGTGCCCCTGACTAACCTGGTGTGGATCACCTCGCTGCTCTCCATCGCCGTTACCTTCGGCGCCTCTTACCTGCTGATCCCCGACCTGAATGGTAATACCGATATGTGGTGGATCCTCTCCACCATCATCTCCTGTGGTACCCTGGGCGCCGCCCTCATCCCCGAGTTCACCAAGATCTTCACCTCGCCCAAGTCGGCCCACGTGCGCGAGATCGTCTCGGCCGGCCGCGAAGGCGGCGCCTCGCTGGTGATCCTTTCGGGCTTTGTGGCAGGCAACTTCAGCGCCCTGTGGAACGGCCTGGTGTTCTTTGTGCTGATGGCGGTGGCTTATTTCGCCTCCACCTTCGGGCTCGACGGCCTCATGGTGTATCCCTCCATCTTTGCCTTTGGCCTCGTGGCCTTCGGTATGCTGGGCATGGGCCCGGTAACCATCGCGGTGGACTCCTACGGGCCGGTGACCGACAACGCCCAATCGGTGTACGAGCTGTCGCTGATAGAAGAAGTGCCGAATATCGATAAGGAGATTCAACGGGACTTTGGCTTTAAGCCCGACTGGGAGAAGGCCAAGTACTACCTGGAGGCCAACGATGGTGCGGGCAATACCTTCAAGGCTACGGCCAAGCCGGTACTGATCGGCACCGCCGTGGTGGGTGCCACCACCATGATCTTCTCGCTCATCCTGATGATCGAAAAGACCCTGGGGGTGCAGCCGGAAGCCATCCTGAACTTATTAAACCCCTATACCCTGTTTGGGCTGATCCTCGGCGGTGCGGTGATCTACTGGTTCACCGGGGCCTCTACCCAGGCGGTGACTACGGGCGCCTACCGGGCCGTGGCCTATATCAAACGCCACATTGACCTGGACCCCGACGCACCGAAGAAAGCCTCGGTGAAGCAATCCACCGAAGTGGTAAAGATCTGTACCCAGTATGCGCAAAAGGGGATGTTCAACATCTTCCTGGCGGTCTTCTTCTTCTCGCTGGCCTTTGCGTGCATTTCCTCACCGGCTTCTATCGGGGGGAATAATGCCGTAGCACTGTTTGTGAGCTACCTTATTTCCATTGCCGTCTTCGGGCTGTTCCAGGCCATCTTTATGGCCAATGCCGGCGGTGCCTGGGACAATGCCAAGAAGGTGGTGGAAGTGGACCTGAAAGCCAAGGGCACGCCCCTGCACGATGCCACCGTGGTGGGCGACACCGTGGGCGACCCCTTTAAGGACACCTCGTCGGTAGCCCTCAACCCGATCATCAAGTTCACGACCCTATTTGGATTATTAGCCATGGAGATCGCCATCTCTCCCTCCTTCCGCGAGGCGGCCCCCTTTGCGGGCGTGCTGTTCCTGGCGGTAGCGCTGGTGTTTGTATGGCGCTCGTTCTATAAGATGCGCATCGAAAGGGAAAAGCCCGGCGAAGGCCAGGTGCGCGTCATCAGGAGAGAAGCCGAGCTGGTAGGATAAGTACAGGACCGGACATCAACGAAAGACAGACCCGGAGACTCACCATTCAATGGGGCAAAGGAGGTAGCGTAACGGCACCTCCTTTGCCGCCCATGGCTCCCGGGGCGCCAACGGCGGGCCTAAAGGCCCCGGCGGCTCAATGGCTCTTTGAATAAAGGCCGCCGGCCCTTAGCTTTACAGGACGAAGTCTTGTTGCCTTTTCGCTCCATTATCCTGCCGAAAGCCGGAAGCACCATCCAGGCCCCCGACCACCTAATACACATCGTGATGAAACATATTCTGTCTTTCCTGGTCCTCCTGCTTACGGCCTGCCCCCCTGCCTGGAGCCAGCAATGGATTGCCCAACTAAAGCCGGACAGCATGGAGAAAGTGCTGCAGACGGCCCGCGATACCCAGCGGGTCAATACCCTGAACCTGCTGGGGCGCCGCTACCTGTACGCGGACCTGGACCTGGTCGGGATCGACTCGGTCAAAGCCATGGCCGATGAAGCCCTGGCCCTGGCCCAAAAACACCGCTACCCCCGGGGCATCGGCAACAGCCTGCTCAACCTGGGCATCATCTCCGTCTACCGCGGCAACTATGCCGAAGGCCTCACCGCCCTGAACACCGCCCGCCACCTGACCCGGCAGAGCGGCGACCTGTATGCCCTGGCCGCAGCCTACGACTTCACGGGGCTGGGCAGCCAGCAGAAAGGCGAGAGCCGCACCGCGATTACCTTTTTCGACTCGGCGCAGGCACAGTACCGCCAGCTGGGCGACACCATCACGGCGGTGTGGAGCATGCTGAATAAGGGCGGTGCCTATTTCACCCTGGGCGACTACCCCAACGCCTATAAGACCCACCAAACGGCCTATGATCTGACGCCCGAGAAGGATACCACCCTTAAGATCAATTCCCTGTACTACCTGGCGACCCTGTTCCTGGGGGCTGGGCTGCCGGAGCTTACACTGGAGCAGGTGGATAAAGTACTGGCCTTCTTCCCCGGCAAGGACATCGCCGAAAAGAGGGCCATCCGCCAGGATGCTATCTCCGCGTTATTGCTCGGAGGGGAAGCCTACCTCCAACTCGGCCGGGTGGACTCTGCCCAAAAGATCGCCGCCATCACCGGCCCCCCGATGCATGACCAGAACGTGTTTCACAATATGTTCTGGGGCCGCCTGCTCAACGCGCAGGGCCAGTACGGCAAGTCGCTGCCCTACCTGGAGGAAGGCCTGGCGCTGGCCGAACAATACAAGCAACCCATTTTTGTGGCCCGCCTCGCCCGCGAAGTGGCGTGCGCCCACCTGGGGCTGAAGGATTATAATAGGGCCCTCCGCTATGCCACGCAGGCCCTGACTACCGCCGAAAAGATCGAGGCCCTGCTGGAGCAGACCAACGCTGCCGGCACCCTTTCGGAGATCTATGACGCCATGGGCGATAACAACAAGGCCTACCAGTACAGCAAGCTCCATAAGCGGCTGAACGATTCGCTCATGCCCGAGGATTACAAACGCAAACTGGCAATGGTAAGGGTACAGAACGAACTGGCTATACAGAAAAGGGAAGCGGCGCTGCTGGCCAGCGAAGCGAGGCACAAAGAGCAGCAGCTGAAGCGCGAGGCCCTGATCCGCAACCTGCTCCTCGGGGGGCTGCTCCTGCTGGTGGTGACGGGTGTGATCGTCTACCGAAACATTACCCTGCAGCGCAACAACGAAAAGCTGCGCCTCAACCACCAGCTGCAGATCCAGCAGTTCGAAGCCGAGCACACGAAGTCCAAACTGCAGAAGCACGCCGCCGACCTGGAGATGCAGGCCCTGCGCGCCCAGATGAACCCCCACTTTATCTTCAACTGCCTCAACGCCATCAACCATTTTATCTTAAAGAACGAAACGGAGATCGCTTCCGACTACCTTACTAAATTCGCCCGCCTTATCCGCATGGTGCTGCAAAGCTCCTCGCAGAAGTATATCCCGCTGCACGACGAGCTGGAGACCCTGAAGCTCTATATCGGCATGGAGAGTGTGCGCTTCCGCAACCACTTCTCCTACACCCTGCACTGCCACCCCTCGGTGGAGATCGAGATGATGCAGATCCCGCCGATGCTGCTGCAGCCCTTCGTCGAGAATGCCATCTGGCACGGGCTGATGCACCGCACAGAGGGCGGCAAGCTCACCATCGACATTGAAGAGCAGGGCGGCCTGCTGCAATGCACTATACAGGACAACGGCATTGGCCGCAGCAAGGCTGCCGAGCTGAAGAGCAAGTCGGCCTCATTCAAGAAGTCGATGGGGATGGAGATCACGGCCAACCGCCTGCAGCTGCTCTACAACGGCAACGGCAGCGGCGCCAACGCCCTGAATATCGTAGACTTGCAGGACGAGAACGGCGAAGCCCTGGGCACCAGGGTGGTGCTGCGCATCCCCATCAAGATGGTGGAAGTAGAAACTGTATAAAACAACGAACATGATCAATGCCATCCTCATAGATGACGAGCCTTATTGCGTGGAAGTGCTGGCCACCCTGCTTCAGAAGTACTGCCCGGAAGTGAACCTCCTGGCCACCTGTGCCTCCGGCGAAGAAGGCCTGAAGGCCATACGCGATGGCAAGCCCGACCTGGTGTTCCTCGACGTGGAGATGCCGCACATGAACGGCTTCCAGATGCTGGAGGCCCTGCCGGCGGTGGACTTCGACCTGATCTTCACCACGTCCTACGACCAGTACGCCATCAAGGCTATCCGCTTCTCGGCGCTCGACTACCTGCTCAAACCCATCGACCGCGAAGAGCTGCAACGGGCCGTGCAGAAGGCCGGCCGCCGCACCCCCGCCCCCCTTACCCAGCAACTGGAACTGCTGCTCCAGAAGATCAACCAGCCTGCCACGCGGGTAAACAAGGTGGCCCTGCCTACCATGGAAGGCCTGCAGATGATCACGGTAGCCAACATCATTTCCTGCGCTTCGGATTCCAACTATACCGTGCTGCAGCTGAAAGACAAGCAAAAGCTAGTGGTGTCGCGCACGCTCAAAGAGATTGAGGAGCTGCTGGAAGAGCACTCCTTTGCCCGGGTGCACCACTCCTACCTCGCCAACCTGAACGAAGTGACCAAGTACGTAAAAGGCGAGGGCGGCTACCTCGTCATGAGCGACGGCTCGCACATCGACGTCTCCCGCAGCCGCAAGGAGTTCGTGGTAAAGAAGCTGCAGAGCAAGGTGTGAAGAGAGTCATTGGGTCATTGAGTCATTAGGTCATTGGAGGCTCGTGCCTCCTTTCAGCCCCTATATATTAGCGTACCGGCAAGCAGCAATGACTTTTTCATTGTTAGGCTGTTCACGCATTCGCACATCTGCACATTTACACATTTGCACACCCCTTCGTGTCCTGGTGTCTTTGGGACCTTTGGGTTAAAAGATCGCTGAAGCGGTCGTCCCCCCTTCCTCCAACTACAAACTGATTCCCGCCAACTACTCACCCGTTCCGCCAACGGCTCAATGTCGTTCGGAAAGGGGTTGGGAGCGGTATAGCTTTGATCTCAGAAACAAAAAACATTCATCCCTTAATACCACAAACATGAAAAAGAACTTCATCGCCACCATCGCCACCGCCTTCGCCCTGAGCATCCTGACTGCATCGGCCAATGCCCAGACTTCCAGTTCCATAGACTACGCCAAAAGCGTAACCACCCTTACCAACCACAGTGCCGCCGACGGCGTGTCAGGCCCGGTAGTCATGCCTGCTTCCGAGGTAGAAACCAAAGTTGTCCGCTCGTTCAACAGGTTTTTCAAAGACATCACCCCGCGCTGGTATACCGATAACGGCCGCTACCTCGCCCGCTTTACCGAGAACGGCGCCCAGACGCACGTGCTTTACAAAAAGAATGGCTTTATGCTGTACAGCGTCACCAAAGGCTCCGGTGCTATCCTACCCAGGGAAGTCAGCAGCCTCCTGCGCAACGCTTATCCCTGCTACAGTGTCGCTACAGCCACAAAAGTGGTATCCGGAGGCAAAACCGCCTGGATCGCCGACCTGAAGCAGGACAACACGCTGCTGGTAGTGAAAGTGATCGACGGCGAGATAGTGGAAACCACCCGTTACCAGAACAGCAACTAATCGGGACCCATCCAGTGGTCCTTTCCGTAAGCCTCCCGTAGCAGGAGGCTTTTTCCTTTGCCCCTCACTCACCACTCATCACTCATCACTCACCTCTCACCAAAAAGAGAGACCCCTGTGGAGACAGGGGTCGTTACCAAAACTAACTGCTTACGAGAGCGTTTAGAATATATTGGGCGCCTTGTGGCGAATTAATAAATGATGTTTAGAAAGTTCAACAGCAAGCCTCCGCGTTTCCTTACCGGCTGATCAGCAGCACCGGCGGAGGAGACAAAAATATAAGCTGATCCGGTAAAGTGCAAATTAAAATCCACTTAATATTAAAAGGAGGGAAGGAAGTGGACAACTGGTGGACAGGCAAGGCCTTTATATATATCGACAAATTCATACAACATGCATGCAACGCTCCACGCCATACCTTTGTCAAGAGATCAAAACCAACTTATGCGCTTAAGATACCTTGCCCTTTTTACCGCCGTACTGGGCCTGCTCTCCTGCACCAAGCAAAATCCTGGTGACCTGGCTACGGCACAGAGGATTGCCACTGACGCCCCTTCGCCTGCAGCCCTGGCGCTCCCGCCTTCTCCGGGTTATACCCCGCCGGCCCTTGCCTCGGAGTCCAATAAAATACTCGTGGATGCTTCCCGTGACGGAGGCGTATGGTGGTACCCCCAGCACCCCGGCACCGGCTTTGACGCTGGCGCCCCCCACCAGGGTAAGGCCCTGGCCGACTACCTGCGCAGCCTGGGCTTCGTGGTGGACGAGCTGCCCCGCGGTGCCGAGATCACCGGAGAGTTGCTGGGTCAATACGATAAAGTCATCAGGGCCAACGCCTTTAACCAATACACCCCTTCGGAGCTAACTGCTTATAATGCTTTCCTGGACCGTCCCTCGGCGCTGCTCCTGCTGCAGGACCACCACAAGAACACGACCAACGACAACCTGTCGGAGCGCTTAGGCCTGCCGTTTAGCGGCGCCCAGAGCGGTACCATCACCCGCTTTGCCCCGCACGACATTACCAGGGGCGTCACCAGCCTTTACTACGTGGCAGGATCGGTGATCCCTAACCCCGACCCCAAAAAGATAACGGTACTGGGCACCCTGACCGCCTCTGCCGACAGCACCGCATCGGCCGCCATGGGGATAGTGCACCATCCCTCCTCCCGCGTCTTTTTCCTCGGCGATACCAACGGGCTGGAGCAGGTGCCCCAGCCGCTTACGTCGAACATCGTTAAATGGCTGTTCCAATAACCAGTAAAGACACAAACAAAAAGGTGGCACTCCGGGTGCCACCTTTCATTAACTTGTTAACAAACCCTTGACGCAACGCTCCCTTCCTCGCCGTTGTCAATCGCTAAAACACTATTGTATGCATTTCCTGAAAGGCTTTCTTCTTATCACCCTCATTACCCTGGGCGTTGTATCGTGCACGAAAGAAAAAACGGACCCTCCCGCCGCCGACCTTACCGGTGTATGGCAGTGGGTGCGCAGCGACGGCGGCATCGGCAATAACATCCATTACACACCGGCCACTACCGGCAAGCAGGTTACCCTTAAGCTCACGGCCGACCGCCAGTTCTTCTTCTATTCCCACGGCGTGCTCACCTCGCAGGGCACCTATACCCTGGAGAACGGCACCTGTATCCATGATGGTAAGCAAAAGACCCGCATCAACTTCTCCAGCTGTCCCGACCAGATGATCCACCTTCTGGAGGATAAGAGCCTGCACCTTTCCGATGAAGCCCACGACGGCATCAGCAGCCAGTATAGCCGCGCAGAAATGTCAATTTACCAGCCTAAGTAATGTTGCTCCTGAGGAATGAGTGCTCACGACCACTCATTTTTCATCACTCAACACTCATTCCTCATCACTCATTATTCATCATTCAGAATCCCACCACCGGCAGGTCAGAGTTCAGCCCCAGGTATACCTGTGCTGCCGATTCATAGCGGCTGTCGTTCATGGCCCCGTGCTGGCGGATCACCTGGGCATCGCAATAATAGTGCTCCAGTTTGCTGCGGGTATAGATGGCACTGCTTCCTGCCGCCGAGTACATCAGGTCTACGGCTTTGGCGCAGCTCTGGTTGGCATGGGTAGCAGCCAGCAACAAGCCGGCCTTATCTTCCATCGAGAGCTTCTCGCCGCCAAGGGTGCGCTCCCAGGCCTCGGCGATCTTGCCGTACAGGTAAACACGGCTCGACTGCACCAGGGCCTCCGCCATGCCCAGTTTCCGTTGCACCACGCCTTTTTCGCGCATGGGCACCGTAGAGCCCAGGGGTGTTTTCACGCCGGCCAGCGCCTTTACTTCGTCGATGGCATTGCGTGCCACGGCCAGTGCCACGGGGGCCAGCAGGCAGGCCACACAAATAGCCATGGCGGGCATCTGGTACAGCAGCCCCTCGAAATGCCTGCCGGGCTGGAAGGGCGGCACCATGGGATAATGCAGATATTCGGG
>DASWYM010000034.1:0-7107 GCA_036404975.1 Chitinophagaceae bacterium | reverse complement strand
AGCATGGGTATAAACAGGATCATGCCGGCCACGCCCCAAACCAGGCCGCCCAGGATCATGCCCACGATGGTGGACAGGGCGCTCAGCTCCGTTTCACCGCCGAGGAAGTAAGGGGTGACATAATAATTATCGAGCGCCTGGAAAAGGGCAAACGAAATAAATACCCAGATGGCAGGCTGAACGGTAGGTTCCGTCACCAGCGCTATTCCCACAGGCACCACGGCCGCCAGCACCGGCCCCAGGTAGGGAATGATATTGAACAGGGCTGCCACCGCCGCCAGCAGGAGGGCATTTTCGATGCCGATGATCAGCAAGGCTACCGCATAGAGCACCAGGAGCACGAAGATGGAGATGGCGCGGCCTACCAGATAGTTTTGCGCCACGTCGCCAATGGTGGCCAGCAGCCGCTCGCGGTGAAGCGGCGTCTCGCCGATGGTAAACTTCAAGAAGAAAGAATTGTACTTTTCCTTGTGCAGGAGAAACAGGAAGGTAAGCACGATGGTAAAGATCAGCCCTACCACCAGGCGCATGGTGCTCTTCAACACACTGGTAAAATACGACCGCACCCACTCGCCAATGTTGCGGGTCTCCTCCTTCATGAAAGTGGTCTGCTCGGCCATCGAAATGTTGAAGTTCCGCTCGATAAAGGTCTGGACAGAGAAGAGCAGCTCATCGGCGCGATGCTCCAGTTGCGACAGGTTGGACACAAAACTGGACACCTGCCCCACGATAATGCCCAGCATGGCCAGGAAGACCAGCAGCAGGAAGAACACGCAGATTAGGGAGGACAGGATCCGGTGGAAGCCCTTCCGGTCCAGCCACCGGCATACCGGGGCCATCAGCATGGCCAGCATGATGGCGAAAAACAGCGGAACCAGCACCGGCGCGCCGTACACCAGGACAAGGGTGGCAAAGACCAGGAACACGAGGCCTTTATTGATTTGTGTCAGCTGACTGTGCATACATGAATAAACAACATTTGCGTGCCAGAGCCCGGGAAGGATGAGTTAAGCCAGCCCTCACGGATATCATTGGGGTATTGAGTCAAAAAGTCTGGGAGGCCCGATAGCATTTCGCCGCCCCTCCGGAGTCCCTCTGCCGCCCCTTTGCCGCTCCTTTACCGCCCCTGTATAAGGGGGCGAAAAAGGGGCTGGTGAGAAAGAGGGGTAGAGGAGGAATTAGGGATTAGGAATTAGGGGGATAACCCCTCGCCTTTCCATTATCGGAGTGATCGTGACCAGCATCGCCACTCGCCTTGTCATCCCGAACGCAGTGAGGGATCTGTGAGGTGTGCTGCCAGGCTGCCGGTGTTCAGTATAGCTTAGGTCATTGTCATTTTGAAAGCCTGCCTGGCTGTCCGGTCAGGGCAGGCTCATAGCAAACACTGTCCCTCCTTCTTCTCCTTTCCGCCTTTTTCCTCTTAGTTTGTTCAAGTGCCTGGCGCCTCTATACAAAACCGGTGCATATCCTTTTCGAACGCATAAGCGATGTACAGGTGGTGGGTGTCAGCAATCCGCTTCACAATGGCCAGGCCCAGGCCGGTGGAATGTCCCGGTGCGGCGGCAGGGACGCCAAAGCGCTTAAAGAGTTGCTGCGGCGGGATGGCGGGCGTGTCGCTGGTGTTGCTAATACAATACCGGCGCTCACTAACTGCGATGGTGATGCGCCCACCGGTGCGGTTGTACTTCACCGCGTTGCCCAGCAGGTTGCTCACCAACGAGTCGGCCAGCACGGGGTGCAGCTTCACGGTGAAGTCGCCGACGAACTCTGTCTCCACCGTGATCTGCCGGTCCTGGATCATTTCGGCAAAGAGGTCGAGGTACTTTCGGGTCACGTCCACGAGGTTGAGGGTGTCGGTGGTCTCGTACTGGCTGGCTTCAATGCGGGCCAGCAGGAGCAGCGACTGGTTGAGCTTTCCCAGGCGGCCCAGCGCGTCGGTGGCCTGCAGGATGGTGTCCACCTGCGGGCCCGTGAGGGCCTCATCCTGCAACAGCAACTCCATCTTGGTTTGGGCTATGGCCAGCGGCGTCTGCATCTCGTGCGCCGCGTTCTCGGTAAACTCCTTGATGACAAGGTAGTCGCTGTGCAGCTTGCGCGTCATGGCGTTGAGCGAAGTGTTCAGCTCGTTGAACTCGGTGGTGGCGGTCTCTTCGAAGCGCACCTCGTCCATCTGCTGCAATTCGATGTGGCGGATCTTCTGCAACGAGGCACGGAAGGGCCGCCACAGTCGCTTGCTGATGATCCAGTTGAACAACAGGGTGGCGAGGCCAAGACCCACGAACACCAGCAGCATGATGGTGGTGATGTTGGCCACCAGCACCGCCTTTTGCTCCTGCGATTTGCGGATAACGATCTGGTAAGGCACCCCGTTGATGGCCACCACGTGGCTCAGCTGGCGGAAAGGAATGCGGATGTTGTCGCGCGCCTTCTGGCCCTGGGTGGTTGATATGCTGGGATAGCGGCTCGGGCGCTCGTCCACGGGGAAGATCAGCAGGTCGGGGGCCCGCAGGATAAACGAAGAGCCATCGGCGGTGACGGCCTCCACGTACTGCACCCACTGGATCTCGTCGTACACCAGCTCGCGGTCGACGCGGTGGTCGATCTCGCGGCTGAACTGGCGGAACAGCAGGTAGCCGCCCCCCGCCAGCAGGGGGATCATGGCGAGGAGAAAGTAGAGCGTGGTTTTCGTCAGTAGTTTCATGATGCGTCTCCTTTGGGCTTAGCGGTCGGTGAACCGGTAGCCGGTACCGTAAACGGTTTTGATGTAGTCGGCGCTGCCGGCGTCGATAAGTTTCTTGCGCAGGTTCTTGATGTGGGTGTAGATAAAGTCGTAGTTGCCCACCTGCTCGTACTCGTCGCCCCAGATGTGGGCCGCGATGGCTGCCTTGGTGAGCACGCGCCGCTGGTTGGCGATAAAGTACTCCAGCAGGCGGTACTCCTTATCGGTGAGCTCCACGGGCGCGCCCTCCACGGTCACACTTTGAGCTTCAGGCTCCAGGCGGATCTCGTTAAAGACAATGGCCTTGTTGCCGCCGAAGGACCGACGACGGATAATGGCCTGTATGCGGGCGTTGAGCTCCGAGAGGTGAAAGGGCTTGGTGAGGTAATCGTCCGACCCCAGTTCGAGTCCCTTGAGTTTGTCCTCCAGCGCGCCGCGTGCCGAGATGATGATGATGCCTGATGGCGACTCGATGGCCTTTAGCTCCTTTACGATGTCAAGCCCGCTGCCGTAGGGCAGGCCGATGTCGACCACTACGCAGTCATATGGGTACTGGCGCACCTTATCGAGTCCGGATAAAAAGTCGGACACCGCCTCGCACACAAAGCCCTGGTGCTCGAGGTAGGTTTTGATGGATTGCTGCAGGGCGGGCTCGTCTTCGATGATCAGGACTTTCATATTCATAAAAATAGGTTATTGAAAGAAGCGGCAAGCTTCAGGTTCCAGGCTACAAGCAGCAGACCTTTAGGAAATGGTCGCCTACAAAAAGCCCCTGGCACTAGTGCCAGGGGCTGTGTAATAACCAAAACCAACAATCCACCGGGGTATGAAAATCGTTACTTCAGGTCGTTGAGGGCGTACTGATACTCCCGTTGGGGTTGGGCCGGGTAAATACCACTGATGATGGCGCTGTTGCCGGCATTTTGCAGGGAGCTGTTCAGCTCGTCCACATTACCTACACGACGGCCGTTCACCTTGGTGATGATGAAGCCTTCGCGGATGCGGGTTTGCTCGGAGAGCACGCCGCGGCCCAGCTTGCTAACTTCCACGCCACCGGCAATTCCGAGTTGTGCGGCTTTGGAGCGAGGTACGGCTTCAAAGGTGGCACCGAGTGAAGGAGCGGCAACTGTGGGGACGCTGGCATAAGTACCGGCATCACCTTTCAGGGCTACGGTAGCGGTCTTCTCGGCACCGTTGTGCTGGTAAGTGATGGCTATCTTATCGCCGGGGCGCATAGCGGCAATCTTCTCGATCATCTGCGTACCGGTACGGATCGGGGCACCGTTGATCTTCGTAATAAAGTCACCTTTCTGGATACCGGCCTCTGCGGCGGCGCTACCCTTGGCTACGTCCATCACGTATACACCGTCGCCTTCCTTAATGTTAGCTTCCTTGCGCTGCTCTCCGGTCATCTGGTCGTTGCCGTACATCACGCCCAGGTAAGCCCGCTTGGCGCTACCGTACTTGATAATGTCGGCGGCAATGCGCTTCACCATGTTCGATGGGATGGCATAGCCATAACCGGCGTAGGTGCCTGTGGGCGAGGCAATGGCACTGTTGATGCCCACCAGGTCGCCCCTGGTGTTCACCAGCGCACCACCCGAGTTACCAGGGTTGATGGCGGCGTCGGTCTGGATAAAGGCTTCTACAGGGGTCCTGGAGTTGCGGCCGTTAATGCCGATGCTGCGGGCCTTGGCGCTCACGATACCCGAGGTAACGGTAGCGTCAAGGTTCAGGGGATACCCGATGGCCAGTACCCACTGTCCCAGGCGCACGTCGTCGGAGTTGGCAAAGGTGATCTGGGGCAGCGTGCCTGCCTCGATCTTTACCACGGCCAGGTCGGTGCTGGGGTCGGTACCCACCACCTTGCCTTTATATTCTTTATTGTTGTTGAGGGTCACCTTCAGCTCGTCGGCACCATCCACTACGTGGTTGTTGGTCACGATGTAGCCGTCGGCGGATATGATCACACCCGAACCGGAACCACGCTGCTGCGGCGACTGGCGGGGGGCATTGCGGAACATTTCGTCGAACTCATCGCCGAAGAAGTCACGGAAAGGACTGTTCTGCAGGTCGGGACGACCGGCTACCTGCTTTGCCTTGGTGAGGGTATTGATGTGCACCACGGCCGGTACAGCCTTGTTGGCGGCCTCCTCAAAATCAACGGTAGGGTTTACTGAGGGGACAGCAGTATAGCCAGCTTCCTTGAAGATGGAAGTATCCTGTGACGCAGCGTTCAACGCTGTCTGGTGTTGCTGGTACTGACCATAGCCCCAGATGCTTCCTACGGAAGTAGCGGCAATGACCAACACGGTTGCTAAAGATTGTTTGATTGTCATGGTTATGAATGATTTTATAGGGCAATCTTACCAGCCGATTTTGAAGACATTCTGAAGAAATGTGTAAAGGGAGCGTTAAAGAGAAGGGATCAGGAATTAGGAATTGGGGATTAGGAGAAGGACACGAATTACAGACGAATGCACGAATTCTTCTCTCCATCTGTCCAGTCTCAGAAAGTGAACATGGCGCCATTAAATAAAAGGTCAGTAAGCCATGAGCCCCCCATAAGGGCTCCAATGATTTACTGACCTATTGATTTTGACTGAATGACTGGCTTGGAGCTTGTGGCTTGTGACTTGCAGCTTCCTTACACTCCAGCTATCCGGCTCTTGTACTCGGCCAGGGCATCTTCGAGGCGCTGGCGGGCGGTGGTGTCGCCGGGCACATTGTGCGAGGGGTGGATATAGAGCTTTACGCCACGGTCCACGAGGATCTCGGCGACGGTGATCACCGTCATCCACACCGTGGTCACAAAGGCCATGGTGGACACGGGCCCCAGCTTGTCCTGGTGATTTTTGATGGGCACGGTGGCGTCCTCTACCGGCGCACAGGTATCCACCACGGTATCGGCGATGTCGAAGATGGTTTTGCCGCTGGAGTGGCGGGTCTGCTTACCGCGGGCGGCGGCTGCCGAGCCATAGGCAATAACTTTCATGCCCTTCTTCTTAGCTTCCAGGGCCACATCGATATTCACGTTGTTGATACCGGAGTGCGAGAAGATCCACATCGTATCGCGGGGGTCGAAGGTGTAGCCTTTCATGATCTCGGTGCCGTAGCCTTCCACCCTTTCGAGGAAGACAAACTGGTGTACGCCCATCTCGCCGGTGATGCGGGTAAAGAAGGTAAGCGGCAGCTCCACCATGGGATGGAAGCCCACGAAGCCGCCGATGCGGGGATACATTTCTTCCACGGGGATGGTGGCATGGCCGCAGCCAAAGGTGTGCACCCAACGGCCGGCTTCTATACTGTCGGCCATGACCCCGGCGGCCTGGCGGATATTCTCCAATTGGGTTTCTTCAATTCGATCCATTACGGTACGGGCATTGGTAAGCCATTGCGTTGCTAACATGTTTTTAGTATTTAGGATTGGTTTTTAAGCGTTGTGTAATAAAGTAGAACAGGGCCGCCATCACCGCCGTAGCGATATAAGAAACGGTGGTGAGGTGGTCTACTCCATAGTGGTGCACGATGAACCCCATGGCGTAGTTGACCAGCATGTTGCCGATAAGGGCTACCACGAACAGGAACGAAAAGGCCGTACCTGACAAGGCGGCGAAGCGCTCGCCCGCAAAGCCCAGCATGATGGGAAAGCCGCCGGCCAATCCTGCACCGGAGAGCACCAGCCCGGTCATGATCACCGGGGCGCTGCCCACCTGCATAAGAAAGACACCCAGGGCCAGCAGGAAGAGACAGATCCACAGGATCCGTACACCCGGCACGTGGCGGAGCACGGAACCGGTAAGCAGGCGCATGACAATCATGCCGCCAATGTGGAGCGACAGGGCGTAAAGGGCATTGTCCTCGGCCATAGCTCCACGCGAGATGAGGTAGGTGGTGGTCCAGTTGTTAATGATCGCCTCGAGGCTGCTCTGGAAAAACAGGAAGAAGGCCATGAGCAGCAGCAATACCTGGAACAGGGAGCTCCACTTACTCCCGGAAGTCTGTACGATGCCCTTGGCGGGAGGGAAGGGCAGGAAGAGGTACATCACCCCTACTACCAGCGTGAGCCACCCCACGGCCGCCACCACCGTGAAGGGCGGCACTACTCCGGTGAGGGCACCCAGCACCAGCGGCATGCCGAGGGCGCCGATGCCGAAGAACACTCCGAGCAGGCTGAGATTGGCGCCTTTGTGCTCCGTGCTGATGTCCGACACCAGGGCGTTAGTGGTGCCGTTGATGATGCCGCCGCCAAAGCCGAAGACGAACACACAAATCTTCAGGAGCCCCAGCGTGTGTGCGTAGGCAATACCCTGGAAGCCGGCAAACATGGCGGCACAGGCCAGCACAAGGATCCACTTGTAGCCCCATCGGTCGCATACCGGCCCAAA
>DASWYM010000033.1:0-9974 GCA_036404975.1 Chitinophagaceae bacterium | reverse complement strand
AATTGCTTTCTCTCAGTTTTATAGCTGACCCTTGTCAATTTATTCCTTTTTATAATAGCTGACCTTTGCGGCGGAACTAAGCACTTTAAACAATGACGAAAAACATATTCATAGCTTCAGCGGAACCATACACCGGTAAATCACTGGTAGCTCTTGGCCTGATCAACATGCTTTTGGGGAAAGGCAGTAAGGTGGGATTTTTCAAGCCCATTGTTAACTATAACCCGGTAGAAAAGAAAGACCCCCACATTGAAACCGTATTGCACCACTTTAACCTTCCCATGCAGTATGAGGACACTTATGCTTTTACCCGGGAAGAAGCCCTGCGGTATTTTGAAAGCGATAAAGAAGGGGAGATGATGAATACCATCATCAGCAAGGTGAAAAGGCTGGAAGAAGCCTATGATTTCACCATTATTGAAGGCAGCGATTACGTGGGCGAGGGCACTGCCTTTGAATTCGAGGCCAATACCGGGATAGCCCGCAACCTGGGAGCTCCTGTCATCATTATCTCTTCGGGGGAAAAGAAGACCACGGCCCAGATCATCAACTCGGTACAGGCCCTGTTGTGGAACTTCAAGTCCCGCGAGCTGCAGGTGCTAGCCATCGTGGTGAACAAGGTAAAGCAGGAGCAGGTGGCCGATGTAGAGCAACTGCTCTCCAGCCAGGTGGATAAAGAGGTGCTGCTTTCCGTTATCCCTGAAGACAGCAGCCTGAAGAGCCCCAACATGAAAGAGATCCTGGATGAATTGGGCGGTAACCTGCTGTTCGGAAAGGACGAACTGACCAACCAGGTCGACAACTTCGTAGTGGGAGCCATGCAGCTTCCTAACTTCCTTGGCTTTATTAAAGAAAACGTATTGATTGTTACGCCCGGCGACCGTGGCGATATCATCATCGGGTCGCTGCAGGTGAACCTGTCCACGAGCTATCCGAAGATCGCGGGCATCGTGCTGACCGCCGGCACCAAGCCCGAAGAGTCTATCATGCGACTGATCGAAGGCCTGCAAACCGTGGTACCGATCATTACGGTGGATACGGGTACTTTCCATACCATCACGCAGATCTACAACATCAAGCCCCGCATCAATCCTGATAACATCAAGAAGATCCAGATAGCGATCGATACGTTCAACAAGTATGTGAACGTGGAAGTTCTGGACGAAAAGATGGTGACCTATACCCACGAGGGCATGACGCCCCATATGTTCCAATACCAGCTGTCCAAGTGGGCCAAGAGCAGTATCAAGCATATTGTGCTGCCGGAAGGCAACGACGACCGCGTGCTGAAAGCAGCCGCCCGCCTGGTGAACCAGGAGATTGTGAAGCTGACCATACTGGGCGATCCGTCTGAAGTAATGACTTCTTTCAAACGCCTGGGCCTGCAGCCGGACTACAGCCGTATCCGAATTATAAACCCGGTGCAATCGGAGTACTTTGAAGACTATGCCCAAACGCTTTATGAACTGCGCAAGGCAAAGAATGTGACCATCGAGATGGCACGCGACCTGATGATCGATGTATCGTACTTCGGTACTATGATGGTGTATAAAGGTCATGCTGACGGTATGGTATCCGGAGCGGTACATACTACCCAGCACACTATTCGCCCGGCCCTGCAGTTTGTAAAAACGAAGCCTGGCATCAATACCGTTTCCTCGGTATTCTTTATGTGCCTGCCCGACCGGGTAGCCGTATTCGGTGACTGTGCGGTGAATCCCAATCCGACCGCCGAACAACTGGCCGAGATTGCCATCTCTTCCGCCGACAGCAGCCAGCTCTTTGGTATAGAGCCCAGGGTAGCGATGCTTTCTTACTCTTCCGGCTCCTCGGGTGAGGGTGCCGATGTAGAGAAGGTGCGACTGGCTACAGAGATCGTGAAGCAGAAGCGGCCGGACCTGAAAGTAGAAGGCCCGATCCAGTACGACGCAGCCGTAGATCCTGCCGTAGGGCGCCAGAAGATGCCCAACTCCGAGGTGGCCGGAAAGGCCAGCGTGCTGATTTTCCCTGACCTGAACACGGGAAACAACACTTATAAGGCAGTACAGCGGGAAACAGGAGCTTTGGCCATCGGGCCTATGCTCCAGGGCCTGAACAAGCCGGTGAACGACCTGAGCCGCGGATGTACGGTAGATGACATCTTCAATACTGTAATCATCACGGCCATTCAAAGCCAGTATGCTGAAGTACAACCAGCAAAAGTTAAATCCTACGAATTAGAAGCACAGCAATAAATCATATGAACATTTTTGTAGTAAACTCAGGCAGCAGTTCCATAAAGTACCAGTTGTTCCGTATGCCTTCGGAGCAACCCCTCTGCAGCGGACTGGTAGAGCGTATTGGCCTGGAAGATGGAAAGATCACGCACAAGGTGTATAAGGACGAAGAGGAAAAAGTAATCACAAAGATTGCAGCTATCCCGGATCATGAAGCGGGGTTGCTGATGGTGAAAGACCTGCTCTGTGAACCTGGTATCGGTGTTATCCAGAACCCCCAGGAAATAGATGCCGTAGGGCATAGGGTAGTGCATGGCGGGGAGCGTTTTGCCACCACCACGGTCATCAACGCAGAAGTAAAGGAAAAGATCAGGGAGTTGTTTGCCCTGGCGCCCCTGCACAATCCCGCCAACTTCACCGGGATAGAAGTGGCCGAGCATGTCTTTACCAATGCCCTGCAGGTAGCAGTGTTTGATACGGCTTTCCACCAGACCATGCCGGAAAAGGCCTTCCGCTATGCCATTCCCAATGAATTATATACCGAAAAAGGCATCCGGGCCTATGGCTTCCACGGTACAAGTCATAAATACGTTACACAGAAAGCCATTGAATACCTGGGCAATGAGGATGCTAAGATCGTAACCATCCACCTCGGTAACGGCAGCAGCATGGCTGCCGTAGACAAGGGCCATTCGGTGGATACCAGCATGGGCTTAGGCCCCATGGGTGGCCTGGTGATGGGTACCCGCTCCGGCGATATCGACCCCTCGATCATCTTCCACCTGGTTAAGGAAGGCTATACTGTAGACGAAGTCAATACGCTGCTGAACAAGAAAAGCGGCATGCTGGGTCTGACGGGCTATAGCGACATGCGCGATGTGCTGAAAGCCATTGACAACGGCGACCGGGCAGCTAAGCTGGCTTACGATATGTATGCCTACCGCATCAAAAAATATATAGGCAGCTATGCCGCTATCCTGAACGGGCTTGATGCCATCGTCTTTACAGCAGGTATCGGAGAGAACGACAGTGTGATCCGGGAGAAGAGCTGTGAGCAGATGGACTTCCTGGGTATAGTGCTCGACACCGATAAAAATAATACCCGCTCCAAAGGTATACGGGAGATCAATAAAGAAGGCGCACCGGTAAAGATCCTGGTGATTCCTACCAACGAAGAACTGGAGATTGTCCGGCAGTGCTTCGAACTTCTGACCGAAGTCAGCGTATAGCATGCTCCTTATAAAACATAAAAAAGGAGGTTTACCAGAACCTCCTTTTTGTTTGATTACTTCTTCTTTAAAAAGGTCAGCAAAGCTTGCCGGAACTGCGGAAGAGCCTGAATATGAGGAATATGCCCAATTCCTTTTAGCTCCAACAAGCGGGAGCCTTTTATTTGCTGTTGCATCATTTTACCCAATTGAGGGTATTGACCATGCCTTACAGCTACGTCCTTTGAAAGCAGGTTCTTGCCAACTACGGTACGATCTTCCTTGCCCAGAATGATTAGGGTAGGTTGACTAATACGCCTGAACTCATACACCACCGGTTGCTCGTAGATCATCTGGTAGGTGAGGGCACTGGCCCAGGTAGCCTGCTGAAAGTCAGGGTAATGAAGGGCCTCGTATTGCGCCGCCACATAGAGCTCGTATTCGGGTCTCCACTCAGGATAGTAAGACTTCTGGTACCCTTTCAACGATTCGTACGTAGCTTTTAGCTCGCCGGCATACTGCTCCTCCAGGGTGTGGTAGGGAACAAATGTCTTGTAATCTTCGAGGCCAATAGGATTTTCATAAATAAGCTTATTTACGGTTTGAGGGTACATCAGTGTAAAGCGGGTAGCCAGCATGCCGCCCATCGAGTGGCCGACCACGTGCGCTTTTTTGATACCAAGGCTGTCCAGGAGCGTCTTTGTATTGTGGGCTAGCATGTGAAAGCTGTAGTTGATGTTGGGCTTGTCCGAGAGGCCCCAGCCCACCTGGTCGGGCACAATCACCCGGTAGCCGTTGGCGGCTAAAAAGGCGATCACTTCTTTCCAATAGTAGCCATTGAAGTTTTTGCCGTGGAGCAACACTACGGTTTCGCCATTGCTCTTTGCCGGCTCCACTTCCATAAAAGCCATGCGAACCGGCTTTCCCTCAATCTGAAGAGATAAATGACGTACCGGATAGGGATAAGCTGTCTTTTGAGCAAAAGAGTATACTGACAGTAACGCTAATAGCAAAAATAATACGGTCCTTTTCATGTGTACAGTTCAATGCGCAAAATTGCACCAATTCTTAAATCCATAAGGGAACTTTAACCTTTGCGAAGTAAACGGGCGATAGGGCTCTCATTTTTGGCATGCTTCTGAGGATATAGAATGCTGTCGTAAATAGTAAACGAAATGGAGTTAATCAATAATACGGAAAGAGGAGCGTTTGAGTTACCGGTGCAGGATGGAGTGGCTTTTATCTCTTATAAAGCCAATGGTGATGTCTTTTCACTCATGCACACAGAGGTGCCCGAAGAGTTGGAAGGGCAGGGGATAGGCTCTGCCCTGATAGAACAGACCTTCCATTACCTGGAAGCCAATAACCTGCGCATGGTACCCCGTTGCGCCTTTGTAATGACTTACCTGAAGCGCCACCCGAAATGGAACAGGCTGCTGGACGAGTCAGCCGCCGTTTAAGGGTATACGCTGCATTCAACACATCCGGGCAGGTATGCCTATTTTTCTTCTTTGAGGGTAGCCCCACAGAAGTTGCAGAAGTGCGCATCCCTCGGGTTGTCGTGGTTGCACCGATCGCATACTCTGGAAGCTGAGGCAATGCCTCTGGTCATGGCAACCGTGACCAAGCCTGTAGGCACAGCAATGATCACATAACCACACAGCATAATAATGGAAGCGATCCACTTTCCAATAGCGGTCTGGGGAGTGATGTCACCATACCCTACAGTGGTTATAGTGACAATAGTCCAGTAGATACTTTGAGGAATGCTTTCAAAGCCGTTCTCCGGCCCCTCAACCACGTACATTATTGTGCCCAGCAGAACAACGACCGTAAGGATAAAGGCGGTAAAGACAACGATTTTGTACATGCTGGCTCGCAGGGCAGCGAACAGGCGTTCGGACTCCTTTAGGAAACGAAAAAGCCGCAGGATACGGAATACCCGAAGCATACGAAGCAGCCGGAATACCATCAAATAGCGGTAATCTGCTATGAAAAGACTTAAATAGAAAGGCAAGATACCCAGCAAATCAATAATCCCCCAGTAACTGAATACATACTTCAGGGGCCTTGGAGATACGGCAATTCTAAGCAGATATTCGAACGTGAAGAGCATTGTAAAGAAAAGCTCAACAATGAAAAGCTCTTCCTGGTAATTCCTACTCACTTCCGGGATACTTTCCAGGATTACAGCCAGCACACTAAATACAATCAGCCAAAGCAATATCAGGTCAAAGGTTTTGCCTGCACGGGTATCGGCACGAAAGACAATCTGATACAGACGGGTTTTAAGTCTGGACATATATATCTTAAAGTTAGGCAGGGTAACCGATAAGAACAAGGTATCATTTATCCCACCTGCACATTTGGAAGCGATAGGAAAGATGGCTCCGTCAGTCTGGATGATTCTATTTTCAACAGTAGCTCCTCTTCCGTATTGAAAGATAATATAACACAGATAATTTTTATGAAGCCGGGAAACTCAGACGCTCTTTCTTAAAACCAGGACCGTGACAGGTGTCACTTCTCCAGTATAAGTAACAGATAACTCCTCCTGTTGAATACACCAAGGCAGCAACCGTTCGATGAAAGGCTTGGCTATTAGTCGCTGGGGTGTACTTAGTAAGATGAGTGTATTGGACTTAAAAAATCCGGTTAAGACCTCGTACAGTACTTCAAACTCCCGGGGATCGTAATTGATGTCACTGAGCAACAATACTTCCGGTGCAAGGTCACCGGGAAGCCGGTGCCAGTCCAGCAAGCGGGTGGAAATGTTTGCAGCCCCGTTCAAAGCGATAGACTGCCGGACCACGTCCAGCGTTTCCGGCAGGTAATCGCTGCAACAAACCGTGCTGGCGTACCTGGCAGCGAGGAGGGAGGGTAGTCCAAGGCCTGCTGCCAGTTCCAACACGTTTTTACCCAATATATAGTGCGGCTCCTTTTGAAGAAAAGTACTTAAAGCCAAAGCGGCAGGCCACACTTTAGCCCAATAGGGAAACGGGGTAACAGGATTCGTTTCTCTTTGTGCATGGTAAACCTGCTTTACAGACCCCTCACCGGGAACAAACAACTTTATCGCAGTGTCTCCAACAGCTATCAGCCGGGACTCCAATTTATACTTCATAAGCCCCCTGCTTCTATACGGTTTTCGCTTCGGCCAATGTAAACCGGTTAGCAGCTGCCGTTATCCGTTCCAATTCCTCGGGGCTCAGGTTAAAGCTTAACGCTTTGGCATTGTCGGCCACCTGCGCTTCGTTTCTTGCGCCCACCAGGGTACAGGCAATGCCGGGCTGCCGGGTTGTCCAGTTGATGACCACCTGGGCCAGCGTAGCTCCATGTTCATTGGCGATGGGATGAATTTCCTGCAGCAGTGCATTGGTCCTCCGGATATTTTCAGCTGTATAAAAACGGTTACTCTCCCGGCTATCCCCTTCATTAAACTGGTGTCCGGCCTGTATTTTACCGGTCAGCAGCCCTCTTTGCAAGGGGCTATATGCGATAATGCCCATTCCTTGTTCTACTGCCTGGGGCACCACGCTTTTTTCGATCTCCCTGTTGATCATGGAATAGGGCACCTGGTTAGAAGCCAGTTGGATGGTTCGTAATGCTTGCGCCACCTTTTCCACGTCGTAGTTACACACACCGGCCGCTCTTACTTTTCCCTGCTCGATCAAACGCTGCACTGCTTCAAATGTTTCCGCAATGGGGGTGGTATTGTCTGGCCAGTGTATCTGGTAGAGATCTATATAATCGGTTTGCAGGCGGCGGAGGCTGTCCTCGCACTCCTTCATGACTTTTTCTTTAGAAGCCCATTTGTATATCCGTAAAGGCTTACCGTCGTTATCAGCCGAATCAAAGAAGTACTCTCCCTGCTCTGTCTCCCAGTTCATTCCAAACTTGGTCAGAATTTGATACTGGTCACGGCCAGTGCCTTTCATCGCTTTTGCTATGAGTTCCTCGCTACGGCCAAACCCGTAAACAGGTGCCGTATCAATGGTCGTTATTCCTGCCCGGAAAGCTGCCTGGATAGCCTTGATAGCGTCCAGCTCTTCCGCGCCGCCCCACATCCATCCGCCGATAGCCCAGGCTCCAAAAGCCATGGGAGTTACATACACGTCCGTTTTACCTAGTTTTCTTAATTCCATAATGATTGCATTTGACTGGGTTGTAATTAGGTAGCAATATGCTGATGATCCCTCATTGCCTTTCAAAGGTGGTGCGAAGTTCTATAAAGTTGAACTACAGGCAATAAAAATTAACCCGGTAGCAGCCATACAGTTTAGGTGTAACCTGTTCTTAGAGAATAAAATAACAGTAAATGTGGCAATGCATTTGCGGCTACTTTAGAATGGTCATTAAAACGGTAAGTCATGAAAAAGGTGATAGTATGTATAAGCTTACTGGTTATAGGAGTTTTAGGAGCGCATGCTCAGACAAAAGGGAAAACCGGGACCCCAATAGGACAAGTAACCCGTAATGCCACTGAGTCTAAAAAAACAGGGGCAAAAAAGAACCTCAGCGATAATAGCCATAATACTTCCGGAACTACTACGGTATTAAACAGCATGGGCACTTATAATGCCTATGCAAATGGTTCTGCGCCAGCCGGCAGGCTGCAGATTTCGGATCCTACCATCAGAACGCTGAATGAGAGGTCCTTTAGCCGCACTTCGCCGGAAGTCTTAGGATCAGGAATCATAGGCATGCCTAAGATGGCCTACGGAGTAGCCAACGGTCATATCCTGTTCCGCTCCACGGATGCGCCCACTTCAGGAACCAGTACAGGTAGCGGATCGGTCGGCACTGGAACGAATGTAGGCCCGATGGGAACTGCCGGTCACGCCATTGGGGTGAACGGAAAAAATCCTTATGCGGGGCCAGGCATCTATGGTCTTCCATTCAATGACGAGAATGTCAACCGTGCCTATACAGAGGGCGCCCGGCCAAAAGGCATCAGGCGGAAAGAATAATAAGGAACAGGAAGTAGGGCAGATACTGATCCGGATGATATAGCAGCAGGTCTTCCGCTTACCATTATATTTGAAGCCTAAACCCTGTCAGGCTCTTCAGGAACCGTTATTATTATGGAAACAACAGACTGGCTTATAATCGGGGTGCTGTTAGCGGGCATGTTTTTAAGCGTTTACTTCAGGAAACTGGATCTGCCGGGAGCTCTAACCGGTGGCCTGCTGGCAGGCCTTATTTACCTGGGCGCAGGATTTACGGGAATAGCCCTGATGAGTGCCTTCTTTATATTGGGCACCCTGGCTACCGGCCATAAGATGACCTATAAGGAAAGTCTGAAAGCTGCTGAAAAGTCGCAAGGGAAGCGAAATGCAATACAGGTATTCTCTAATGCCGGGATACCGGCACTGTGTGGCCTATTGGCCTGGATCTTCCCGGAAAATGCCTCTGTCTTCCGCCTGATGCTGGCAGCTGGATTCTCTTCAGCTACGGCCGACACGCTGTCCTCCGAATTGGGTACAGTATACGGCAAAAAATTCTACAATATCCTTACATTCCAACCCGACAGAAGAGGGCTGGATGGAGTGGTCAGCATTGAAGGCACCCTCCTGGGGGCACTGGGAAGTATAGCCATGGCACTTATTTTCTCTATTGAATTTGGTTTCCATTACGCATTTCTATGGATATTCATAGCGGGTATCTTCGGCAATTGGGTGGATTCTGTAATGGGCGCAACCTTGCAACGTCACCATTACTTAAGCAACAATGGGGTCAATCTCTTTAACACGATCCTGGCGGGTTTAGTGGCGGGGCTCCTCACCACATTAGAATAATAATATGAAGGAGAATATTTAAATCATTCTCTTCGTTTCTAATATAACTGCTGGCAGGTATAAGAATTGAATTGGCAATAGTAATAAAGCACACTACGATCAAACCATTGCCTAACCATACTAAGCAAATTAGTTTTATGAAAATACAACACGATAAGTACGACGACCTTATCTTCAATATGCTTATAAACATACAAACCGATCTCCAGGTCATTCGCAACTTTGTTCTGAATGATCACGTAGAACGCACGGGCAAAACCATTGACATTGTGTCGCGCGAATACGAGGATATGTATGAAAGCATTCAGGGCACCATCCTTTCCCAAATCAAGTCCCGTTTTGTAGATGGCTTTAATCCCGACGACCTGCTGGCACAGATAAAGGTTTAAACATTCACCCTTCGGTTCTCTGTGTATTGATTTTTCAAAGCGGCCCTATATTGTTTCCAGGTAAGCTTTATGGACCTGTTTGTCGCCTCCCGGGCATCTTGTTGTGGTTGATGATGATCCGGCGTCTGCAAAAAATGAAACGGCACTTTACACTTATTTGAGCAGAATTAACAGGAATAAACTGCGAAGCCCCTAGCTTTGCCTGTAGATTACAACCACATCCTTTTAGAAACAATATGCTTTCAGCCAGAGCACAATATGCATTCAGGGCATTGACTTACCTGGTCGAGAAATATGAAGAAGGCCCCGTTCTTATTTCCGAAATTGCCCAGAAAAAAAACATCCCGCTGAAGTTCCTCGAGA
>DASWYM010000032.1:0-20286 GCA_036404975.1 Chitinophagaceae bacterium | reverse complement strand
AAGCTACGAGTTGTGAGCTGCGAGCTGCGAGCTTCCTGCTGCCAGCTTTAGGTCTCTTACTGCACTAACAGACTTACCCGTATTCAAAAGGAGCTTCGGCTCCTTTTTTGTTTTGCTCCACAGCCTCTTTTTTACCCCCTCAACTTCACCGAAAAACGGTAGATACTCCCTATTTGCCCCCTATCTGACCAGTATATAACCAGTATTAGATCAGTATCTATATAGATACTGGTTATATACTGGTCAGATACTGGTTTGATACTGGTCGGATACTGGTCAACCCCGGAGGAGTAGGGGCGGAAAGCACTTCATATTAATGTAAAAAACACCCGTAAAGGGGTGTTTGCGACAAAGAAGAAAGGAGCCGAAGCTCCTTTTGAATACCATTAGGTCTGTTGGTGCTGTAAAGGATCTAAAGTTGGCAGCTATAAGCTCGTAGCTCGCAGCTCGAAACTCGCCACCCGCAGCTTATTGCCCTGCCGGCACTTCGTTGAGCACCTTCCACAGCAGGTCTTTCAGTTCGGGTATGTGGTAGTTGGTGACGGAGGAAATAAAGATGTGGGGAATATTCTCCGGCAGCTCTTTTTCAATCGCTTCTTTTAATTCGTCGTCCAGCATATCGCTTTTCGAGATGGCGATGATGAATTGCTTGTGCAGCAGCTCGGGGTTGTATTCTTCCAGCTCGTTCACCAGGATCTCGAACTCCTTGCGGTGGTCCTTGCTGTCGGCAGGGATGAGGAACAGCAGCACCGAGTTGCGCTCGATGTGGCGCAGGAAGCGGTGGCCCAGGCCCTTGCCTTCGGCCGCCCCTTCGATGATTCCCGGCAGGTCGGCGATGCAGAAGCTGCGGGCGTCGCGGTATTCCACCATGCCCAGGTTGGGGGTGATGGTGGTAAAGGCGTAGTCGGCGATCTTGGGCTTGGCGGCGGTCATTACCGACAGCAGGGTGCTTTTGCCCGCATTGGGAAAGCCCACCAGGCCCACGTCGGCCAGCACTTTCAGCTCGAGCACCTTCCAGCCTTCCAGGCCCGGCAGGCCGGGTTGGGCGTATTCGGGAGCCTGGTTGGTGGGGGTCTTGAAATTGGTATTGCCCAGGCCGCCCTTGCCGCCGGGCAGCCAGATCAATTCTTCGCCGTCGTGGAGGATCTCGGCTTCCTTTTCGCCCGTTTCCTCGTCGCGGGCAATGGTGCCCAGGGGCACTTCGATGATGATGTCCTTGCCGTTGCGGCCGGTGCGGTTGTTGTCGGATCCGCGCTCGCCGTCTTCGGCCAGCACGTTTTTATAATAACGCAGGTGCAGCAGGGTCCACAGGTTGCGGTTGCCTCTTAAGATGATGTGCCCGCCGCGGCCGCCATCGCCGCCGTCGGGGCCGCCATAGGCCGTAAGCTTGTCCCTGCGAAAGTGCTTGATGCCGGCACCACCGTGCCCGCTGCGGCAATGAATCCTGATCTGGTCTACAAAGTTGCTTTTCTCCACGCTCTTGCTTTTCGAATGATCGGTGAAATTAGGCCAGCCGGGCCGTAAGGCCGTAAAAAACTAGCTTTACCCCTAATTAAGCAGCAAAAATGGTGAAAGTTTTCCTATCGATGGCCTTGCTGGCCCTGCTGAGTAAAGAATCCTGTTCCAAAAAGAAGGAAGCGGCCCTGCCGGCCTGCATCCAGGCGCGCATCGATAGCATCCGGGCCCAGCCCCGGTGGAACCCGCCGGCCCGCGTGGAGGAGTACACCTATAAGGGCAGAACCGTCTACCTGTTCAGCGCCCCCTGCTGCGACCAGTACCACGCTGCCTGGGACGGGAACTGCCACTACGTGTGCGCGCCTTCGGGTGGCATGACCGGCAAAGGCGACCGGAAGTGCACGGACTTTGCGGCAGAAGCAAAGCTGGTGCGTACGGTGTGGAACGACGAGCGGTAAAGGTGCAAATGAGGAAATGTGCCAATATGCAAATGAAGAAGTTTAGAGTTTAGGGTTTAGAGTTTAGAGTTGGGGGCGCACAGGATGGAGGTTGCCCAAGGCATCGAAGAAACTCTGTATGGGAGATAAAAAAAATGTCCCGCGTTGAGCGGGACGTTTTTTTGTATAAGCAACAGGAGTTTATTGAATCATGACTTTTTTCTCGAACACTGATTTGCGGGCCCTGTCCATAACTTTCACCAGGTAGATGCCCTTGGCACTGGCACTCCGCAGGGAGATCGGCTCGGTTTGCATATCGTAGGTCAGCTTAATGCTGCGCGAAAGCACGCTGCGGCCCATCACGTCCATCAGTTCCACGGTGTAGTCGCCGGCGGGCACTTTATCAAACTGCAGGGTGAACTGGTCGGCAATAACCGGGTTGGGGTACACCTGTATGAGCTTGTCGTAAACCGATACCCGCTCGGGGATGGTTTCGATGGTGGGACGACGGGAGCCGCTGCCCAGGTAGTTGCTGTTGGCCAGGTCGGAGGAGCGGAAGATGCCTTTGGCGCCTTCGTAGATGGAAGCTTCCCAGCTTTGCGGGTTCACTACATAGTAGGCATCACCGTACACGGCACTGCTCACCAGCAGGGTGCCTTCGTCGTCCACTACGGCCCCATTCACAGTAAAGTTTGCCGGTAGTCCTTCGATATGACCGAGGTGTTTGGCTACCTTGGTCTCAGGATCTACGCGGAACACGTGGTTACGGGCCGAGATGATATAGAGGTTGCCCCTGCTGTCGGCAATCATGTCGCCACCATAGGAGCTGCACTTGTTGTGGATGGAAAGTCCCTTGTTGGACGGGTCGTCTACCAAAGCACCCAGCTGGGTGATCACCATCTTTTTGCCGGTAGTGAATTGGATAAAGGTATTACCGTCATTGGATATAGCATAGCCGGTGCCGTTAGGGCTGATCACCATGCGGGTGATGCACTTGCCTTCGTCGTTGTGCATGTTTCCCAGCCTGGTAAAGGCCTGGTCGGTCACATAGTATACTTTATTGGTGCGCAGGTCCACGTAACGCAGCTGGTCGATGAACATGGGCGTGAAGTAGAGCCGGTTGCGGTCGCGGTCGTAGGCGGCGGCGGCCACGCCGGTGCTGAACGGAGCATGGAACAGGGTGCCGTAGCGGGCATCGGGAGCCTGCTTCAGTTCTTTGCGCGACACCGCGTCAAACACAACAGCACTGGCGTCGGTGCCTTTGAGCAGGACATCAGTATACTGGCCGGAGGCGAAATCAAGCTTACGCAAAGAGCTCCACGAAGAGCCTTCCTTGGTGGCATCGCTGATGACATAGGCAAACCGATCGTTCTGTGCAAATACATTCCCGGAGAGCGACAGGAGTAAAGCCGCAAATACGGCAGAGCGTAGAGTTCTTCTCATAGCCTAAGTAATTTAAAGGTGAAGGGTGATTTAGACTATTAAGTTACGAAGAATTAAAATTAATTACTATGTCCTTCGTACGATCGGTGCACTATTTTTTAAGTGGTTTGAAGTCGGAGGAGAACAAGCTCTGCTGGTGCATATACTCACGTAATGGTTCACAGGGCTTTAGCGTGTCGTGGCATTGTTGAGGCAGTTGTTGGTACAGGGCCGTGCCTTCGGTTTTCCAGGCCATCATCTCATCGCTTACGGACCGGATGACCTTGGCAGGGTTGCCCACCAGCAGGGAACGCTGGGGTATTTTCTCACCCTGTTTGATAAAGCAAAGAGCACCTACGATGCATTCGTCGCCGAGGTCCACCTCGTCCATGATCACTGCGTTCATGCCTACCAGGCAGTTGCGGCCGATGGTGGCGCCATGGATAATAGCGCCATGGCCGATGTGCGCGCCTTCTTTGAGCAGCACGGTAACGCCGGGGAACATGTGCACGGTGCAATTCTCCTGTACGTTGCAGCCGTCTTCGATGATGATCTGTCCCCAGTCGCCGCGAAGCGCGCAGCCCGGACCGATGTAGACATCCTTGCCGATGATCACATTGCCGGTTACTGCCGCCTGCGGATGCACGAAGGCCGATGGATGCACAATGGGCTTGATGCCGTTGAACTCGTAGAACATAATGTACTCCCTTGGTGAGGGTTCAAATATAAGTGAGTTCCGTTAGCCTTCGGTAGCGTGCTCACGCCGCTCCTTTCGCCTGCGGTAGGCGCGGTTGATGGCTCGCCCGGCCCAGAAGACCAAAAAGAGAACCGCCCCGGTGCCGGCGATCAATACGATCCAGCCGACCGCTTCGCTGCCCGAGCACGACAGGCTGCATGCCCACGCTATGACCCCATACATGGCGGCGGCCGCCAACAGGGCCAGTAGGGCAGTCAGCAGGATCTTGTCCCGGGTGCTGATGGCCTTGTAATAGTTACGCACTTTCTGGAAGGCTTTGATTAGCGCCGTTTTGCCTTTCTTAAAGAAGGAAGCTTTCTTGGTGGGCTTGTCGGTTACAGTCAGTGCATTCTTATAGGCAGTGGCAGGCACGGCAGCTTGTACTCCCGGATGATGGAAGGGCGTTAAAGCCTGGTGGCGCAGGTTGGCGGCACTGATGACGAGCAGCAGCGTAGTGGTAATAAGAATGCCGTCACCGATCTTTTGCCTCAGGTAGAAGTTGCGGTAGCGATGCATTTCTTTTCGCTGCGGGTAAAACAGTAAGGCGGTTGCCGCCACTGCAGCCAGCCCGTAAACAAGCGGCATATTTATGTGCACGCCCATGACCAACAGCAGGTCGCCTATAAGGAACCCGGCCACGTTTAAAATAAGGTAGCACAGGATAATCAGCAGGCGGGCGGCCCGGTGGTGGTGATAAGCCCATAGCGAGTGGCGCTTCATGGCAGTAGGTTTTGAGGATGAAGGCTCCGGGAGCGTTCCCATTCCCGGAAGGGAAAAAAGAATTCCCTATTAAGATACGAAGGGGGACAAGGACTACCAAGCCGTCTTATTTCTTTCTGCGGCGCACAACCCAGTACAGGATGCCAATCGCCACCAGCAGCAGGATCATCTTGCCCTGCCAGCCAAACTGCGTGACCTGGTACACTGAGTAAGCTTCCATTAGCAGGGCCGGGCCTTTGCCCAGCGAGCTGGCTACAAGAAACGTGAGCAGGGATACTTTACCGATGGCCGCTACAAAGGTGACCAGCCCCGAGGGCACAAAGGGAATCAGGCGCAGCGACAGGATGAGCAGGAAGGCTTCCTTGCCCTGGGCTTCAATCAACCGGCGCACCTTAGGGTGGTGGTCCAGTTGTGGCTGGGAAAGCTTTTTAAATCCGGTGCGATATAGCACAAACGCTATCGCTGCTCCCAGGGCCTCGCCGAGGAAAGAGATCAGCGTTCCGTTCCAGAAGCCAAAGAAGGCAATGTTGGCGGCAGTGACAAAGACGGAGGGAATAACGCCCAATACGGCAATAAGAACCGACACCGCAAGGCTGATGCCGATGGACAGGTGGGGATACTGCTGCAGCAGCTCAAGTACGGTGCGCTCCACCTTACACCAGGGTTTTGCCCGTGCGGTAGCAGGTGCCTTTGAAAAGGGCTACCTGCTCATCGCGCTGGTTGGTGACGGTAATGGTGTATACTCCCGTGCTGCGGCCGTTGTGAAACTCGCGGGCTTCGGCGGTCAGCACATCGCCCGGCAGGGTGGGGCGGGTAAAATTGATGGAGGTGTCCAGGGCTGTAGATAGGTTATTGCGGTTGTTGCACGCAAAGGCAAAAGCGCTGTCGGCCAGCGAAAAGGTCGCCCCGCCGTGCACCACGCCAAAGCCGTTGATCATCTCGGGGCGCACCGTCATGCGGATGCGGCAGTAGCCCTCCCTCACCTCCAGCACTTCGATGCCCAGCCACTGGCTAAAAAGGTCGTCGCGCATCATACGCTCCACCACGCGATTGGCTAGCTGGTCCCTGTCTGCTTGTGTCTTCATGGGTATTATTCGCCTTTGAATACGGGTTTGCGCTTTTCGAGGAAGGCCTGCACGCCCTCCTGGTAGTCGTAGGTCATGGCAGCGCGCTGCTGCAGGAGCTCTTCATCGTGGAGCTGCTCTTCGAAGGAAGAGATAAAGGCCTGGTTGAGGGCCTTCTTGGTAAAGTACAGCGCACGGGTAGGCATCCCGGCCAGGGTCTGCGCGATTTTGTACGACTCTTCGGCAAAGGTGGCGTCATCAAAGACCTTATAGATCATACCAATGCGCTCGGCTTCATCAGCCGGTACCTTCTCGCCCAGCATGGTGAGCGCCATAGCTTTCTGCAGGCCTACCGCCCGGGGCAGGAAGAAGGTGCCGCCGGTATCGGGCACGAGGCCTATTTTGGAGAAGGCCTGTATAAAGGAGGCGGAGCGGGTGGCTACGCAGATATCGCAGGAGATGGCCAGGTTGGCACCAGCCCCGGCGGCTACGCCGTTCACGGCAGCCACTACCGGCTTGTCCAGTTCGCGGATGCGGCGCACAATGGGATTGTAGTGCTCGGTAAGGATCTGGTGCACTTTGGGGCCATTGGGGTCTACCACTTCGTTGAGGTCCTGCCCTGAAGAGAAGGCTTTCCCCGAGCCGGTCAGGTACACGCAGCGCACTTCCTTGCTGGCCTTGCATTCGTCAAGCCGTTCCTGCAGCAGCAGGGCCATCTCGCGGTTAAAGGCATTGTAGCTATCGGGACGGTGGAGGGTAATGGTGGCAATGGCGTCCTTGATCTCAAATAGTATAGATGACATGGGCTCTTGATTTCGGCCCCAAATCTAAGCCATCCGGTCCTTAATGGCACTTGAAGTAATCAAAAGCTTCCTTGCAGTCGCCGCACTGGTACATGGCCTTGCAGGCTGTGGAGCCAAACTGGCTCACCAGGCGCGTATGGTAAGAGCCGCAGTGAGGACACTGTACGGCTTCTTCTGCGAACATATCGGTATTGCAGAACTGCTGCCTGGGGTTGGGCGGCGCAATTCCAAAAGCCTTTAACTTTTGCTTGCCCGCTTCGCTCATCCAGTCGGTGGTCCAGGCAGGGGAGAGGGACTGCCGGACCTGTATGTTCCTGAAGCCTTTTTCCAGCAGCTTCAGGCGGATGTCCATGCTGATGACATCCATGGCGGGGCAGCCGGAGTAGGTAGGAGTAATAGTGATATCGATGTGGTCGTCCTGCGTAACCACCTTGCGCACGATGCCCAGGTCCACTACGGAGAGCACCGGTACTTCAGGATCTTTTACTTCCTCCAGGATGCGCCATATGTCTTGTTCGCTTACCATTACCAGGTTGCATTGGGATAGGTGCGCTGCAGGTACTGCATTTCGGCCAGCAGGTAGCCCAGGTGCTCGGTATGCCTTCCTTCCTTGCCGCCGCTCTGCGCCCAGGTCTTGTTGGGCACTGCCAGCCGGGCATCGCCAAACACGCGCTCTACCTTTTCGGTCCAGGCGTCTTTATAAGAAGATACGTCGGCACCAAAGCCGGCACTGGTTACTTTCTTTTCGTAAGGAGCGGGCAGGAACAGCTCGCCGGCAAACATCCACAGCTCTTCCAATGCCTCCGCTATACGGCGGTGGCTTTCCGCGGTGCCGTCCCCCAGGCGGATGATCCACTCGCCGCTCCAGCGCAGGTGGTAGGCCACTTCTTTCAGCGACTTCTCGGCAATGGCGGCCAGCTGGGGATCGCGGCTTTGCTGCAGCTCGCTGTACTGGAAGTACTGGAAGGCACTAAAGAAGAACTGGCGCAGCACGGTCACCGCCCAGTCGCCCTTGGGCAGCTCATTGATCAATATGTTGAGGTACTGCCGCTCGTCGCGCAGGAAGGCCAGGTCGTCTTCCTGCAGCTCGCGGCCGAAGCTTTTCCAGGGTCGGGGAATGAGGAAGTCCACAGCATCCTTCTCTTCCTGATTAAAGTTGTTGTACAGGGAAGCGGCATGCTGGTACAGGTTGCGGGCCTGCCCGATCAGGTCGAGGGCAATATTGGTAATAGCAATGTCCTGCTCCAGCACCGGCCCATGACCGGTCCACTCGCTGTTGCGCTGTCCCAGGATAACGGCGTTGTCGGCCAGGTGCAGGGTATAGGTAAAAAGTTGTGTGTTCATGAAAGAGGCCCCGCGGGGCTGTTGGTTTACATATGGGTTAACTCGTCGGGCAGGTCGTAGAACGTCGGGTGGCGGTACACCTTGTCGTTGGCCGGCTCGTAGAAGCTCTCCGCCTCATCGGGATTGGAGGCATGGATGTATTTGCTCTCCACCACCCATATGCTCACCCCTTCCTGTCTTCTCGTGTATACATCCCTTGCGTTCTCAATAGCCATCTGGGCATCGGCCGCGTGCAGCGAGCCTACGTGCTTATGGTCGAGGCCCTGTTTGCTTCGGATAAAAACTTCCCATAAAGGCCACTCTTTGCGCTCCGAAGATTGCCCGCCACCGAGGTTCTCACCCGGAATATCGCCGTAATAGTATTTGCGTAAGAAGTTCATATAGTTGTTTTACAAGCCTTGTTGTCGTTTGATCTAATTAGTTTATCTGCTAAGCAGCTACCATTTCTTTCTTTGCGGCGCGCTTCTCAGCGTGTGCCACCGCTGCTTCGCGCACCCAGGCTCCGTCTTCCCAGGCTTTCCTACGGGCATCGAGGCGCTGCTTGTTGCAGGGGCCATTGCCGCTCACCACGTTCCAGAACTCCTCCCAGTTGATGGTGCCAAAGTCGTAGTGCTGCCGCTCTTCGTTCCACTTCAGGTCGGGATCGGGCAGGGTCATACCCAGCAGCTTTACCTGCTCGGCGATCATATCCACGAAGCGCTGGCGCAGTTCGTCGTTCGAGAAGCGCTTGATCTTCCACTTCATGCTTTGCTCCGAGTGCTGGCTCTCGCTGTCGTGGGGCCCGAACATCATCAGGCTGGGCCACCACCATCGGTCGATGGCATCCTGCACCATGGCACGCTGCTCTTCGGTGCCTTTGCTCAGTACCAGCAAGGCCTCGAAGCCCTGGCGCTGGTGAAAGCTCTCTTCCTTGCACACGCGGATCATGGCGCGGCTGTAGGGCCCGTAAGACGTGCGGCAAAGGGGCACCTGGTTCATGATGGCAGCGCCATCCACCAGCCAGCCGATGGCACCCATATCGGCCCACGTGAGGGTGGGATAGTTGAAGATGGAAGAGTACTTCGCCTTGCCGCTGTGCAGCTGTTCGATCATCTGGTCGCGGGTAATGCCCAGGGTTTCGGCGGCCGAGTACAGGTACAGGCCATGACCGGCCTCGTCCTGCACCTTGGCAATAAGGATCTGCTTGCGCTTCAGCGAGGGGGCTCGGGTGATCCAGTTGCCCTCGGGCAGCATGCCTACGATCTCGCTGTGGGCGTGCTGGCTGATCTGGCGGATGAGGGTCTGGCGGTATTTCTCCGGCATCCAGTCCCGCGGCTCAATACGCACTTCGTTTTCGATCTTCCCGTTGAAGGTCTTTTCCAGTTCCTGTATGGTCATACGGCAAATAAGTTGTCTACAAATTTACAAAACACCGGGTCGGGCTTAAAGGTTTTAACAGTTACCCCTTTCTGGTTGTCAATAGGGCTCTTTGTGCTGTCTGATGCCCACTCATCACTCACCACTCATCACTCATCCCTCACTTGGCGTCAAAATCCACCACCACCCTCTCCGTCTTCGGGTGCGACTGGCAGGTCAGTATATAACCCCTTTCGATCTCGTCCTGCTCCAGTCCCCAGTTCACCTCCATCTCCACTTCGCCTTCCAAAAGCTTTGCCTTGCAGGTGCAGCACACCCCCCCTTTGCAGGCATAGGGCAGGTCGGCGCCCTGCTTCAGGGCCGCGTCGAGGATGCTGTCGCCCTCCTGGCCCAGGTCAAAGTCAAAGAGAATGCCGTCCAGCTTCACACTCACCCTGGCCTTGGGGCCTTCGTCCGGCACTTCTTTTTTTGAGGTATCCACCACCGACTTCTTCTGGCCCGGTATGGTAAAGAGCTCAAAATGGATATGCTCCTTGTTCACACCCCTTTCCTGCAGGAAGTCGCGTACGGTAAAGATCATCTCCTCGGGCCCGCAGAGGAAGAATTCGTCTGCGGCCTCCAGGTCGATGAGGCGGGAGGCGAGGGCTTCCACCTTGTCGCGGTTGATGCGTCCGTAGTTGATTTCGGCGTCGGTTCGTTCGCGGCTGAGGATATGATAGATGCGGAAGCGGGAGAGGAACTTGTCCTTCAGGGCTTCCAGTTCTTCCTTGAATATAATGGAGTTCTTTGTGCGGTTGCCATATACCAGCGTAAAGGTGCTCAGGGGCTCGGTCTGCAGCGTGGTCTTTATGATGGAGAGCACGGGCGTAATACCGCTGCCCGCGGCAAAGGCTACATAGTTCTTTTTCTGTGCCGGGTCCAGGTCGGTATAGAACTTTCCCACCGGGGGCATCACTTCCAGGGTCTCACCTGCCACCAGTGCTTCGTTGGCCCAGGTGGAAAATGCCCCGCCTTCCACCTTCTTTACGGCCACCCTGAGCACGCCGTCCTGCGGGGCGCTGCAGATCGAGTAGGTGCGGCGCACTTCCTCGCCGTTCAGCTGGCGGCGCACCGTCAGGCTCTGGCCCTGGCGGAACTGGTAAAGGTCCTTCAGCTCCGCGGGTACCTCAAAGGTGATCGATACACAATCGTCTGTTTCCTTCTGTACTTTCCGTACGCGTAATGGATGAAAATGGATCATGGCAAGCTTTTCTCCTTCAAAGGGTCAGCTTCAAAGATAAGGGCTCGCGCCTTGACCGCCGTTCACCACCTCAATAAAAAGACCCCGCAGGTGCGGGGCCTCTTCTTTCATTAGCAGGTGTTTTGGTATGACTAAACAATAGAAGGTGTTCGGTAAGTCGATGTTTATTTCACTACGCGCTCTACCTTGTTTTTGATCTTCGGAACGGTCTTCAGGTAGGCATATACGGCCCGCGCTTCATTATCAGTCAGGGCGGCATAGGGCATCATCGGCAGGCGCAGGGCCGGCTGGCCGTGGGGCAGCTTGCCGGTCTTCAGCGCGGTTACAAACTCCTCTTCACTCCACTTGCCCAGGCCGGTTTCTTCGTCCATGGTCAGGTTGCGCGAGTACATCACCTCGCCGTTGGGCATTTCAAACTTATTGCCGCCGCCAAAGAAGCCGGCGCTCTTTTCGGGCTCGTTGTAGTTGTTCTTGGTAAAGTCGGCCGAGTGGCAGGAGAAGCACTCCAGCTGGTTGACGGCTATATAGCGGCCCCAGGACACCATATTGGTGGTATCGGGTCCCGGCAGGGTGTGCTTGGGGTATTCCGAGGGCATAAAAAGCTTTAAGTTAGTCAGGGTCTTCGCCAGGAAGGAATACTTCGATTCGGGGTGCATCGTGCTGTCCGGCGCTACCCAGGCGTGGTTCGAGCGCAGGAAGGCAATGATGGAATAGATGTCCTCGTCCGACACGTGGGCGAGCTTAGCCATAATGGGCAGGAAGGTGCCGTCGGGCTTCAGGCCGGTGCGCAGCAGGTAGGCGATCTCCCCATCGGTCCATTTGCCGATGCCGTACTCGGGGTGCTGGGTAATATTTTTGGCGTACACCGAGCCGAACTGGGGCACATCGTCCATCAGGCGGCCGGCCAGGTTGCCGCTATTGGGGTTCATATGGCAGCCGGCGCAGAGCATGGAGGCCAGCTTCTGGCCCTTTTCGATGCGGGCGGTGGTGGCTTCCACCTTCAGTTCCACTTTTTCGGCCTTATAGGAGGGCACGCCCCGCACGGCCACAAAACCGGCAAAGCCGCCCACGGCGATGAGGATCACACCCAGTAAGATAAGCAGGTAGCGTAAGGCTTTCTTCATGTCTTTTAGTTTGATGGTTGTCGTCTGGGGGTAAAATTGCGGCAGAAAGACGGCCCCCTGGCGCTGCTTGTGCACGAACTGCACTTTTTAACGGATGAATTGTAGCGGGGGCAGGGCCCTGCCCCTCAGGGGTTTTTGAAGCGAAACGCCCAAAAAGCCGTAGGTTTGCACGCCTTTCTATTGACGATTGGCGTCCCGATAGCTATCGGGAGTAGATTGCCGCATGTGCTGCAATCTGAAATCCGAAATCTAAAATCTACAATTAATATGTCTTTGCTCGTTGTCGGTACCATGGCCTTTGATGCTATTGAGACCCCCTTTGGAAAAAGTGATAAGATCATCGGCGGTGCCGCCACCTACATTGCCTGGAGTGCCAGCAACTTTACCACCCCCATCAAACAGATATCCGTAGTCGGCTACGACTTTCCCAAGGAAGAACTGCAGGCCCTCGAAGACCGCGGCGTGCACCTCGAAGGCGTGGAGATCAAAAAGGACGAGAAGTCATTCTTCTGGAGCGGTAAGTACCACATGGACATGAACACCCGCGACACGCTGGATACCCAGCTCAACGTGCTGGAGAACTTTAACCCCGTGGTGCCCGATAGCTACCAGGACTGCGAGTTCCTCATGCTGGGCAACCTGGTACCGGGTGTGCAGCTGAGCATCATCAACCAGCTAAAGAACCGTCCCAAGCTGGTGGTGATGGATACCATGAACTTCTGGATGGAAGTGGCCATGGACGACCTCAAAAAGGTGCTGCAGAAGGTGGATGTGCTGTTGGTCAACGACAGCGAAGCCCGCGAACTGAGCCACGAGTACTCGCTGGTGAAGGCCGCCAAGAAAATCCTGACCATGGGACCGAAGTACCTCGTCATCAAGAAAGGCGAGCACGGCGCCCTGCTGTTCCACGAGGACAACGTGTTTGTGGCCCCCGCCCTGCCGCTGGAAGACGTATTCGATCCCACCGGTGCCGGCGACACCTTTGCCGGTGGCTTTATCGGTCACCTGGCCCGCACCAAGGATGTATCCTTCGCCAACATGAAGACCGGTATCATCATCGGCTCGGCCATGGCCTCCTTCTGCGTGGAGAAGTTCGGTACCCCGCGCCTCAAAGAGATCACCCAAGAAGACATCGACAAGCGCCTCCACCAGTTCCAGGAGCTGGTGAATTTCGAGATCGAGTTGGTATAACCGATAACGCAATAAATAGAAAAGCGGAGTCCCGAGGGACTCCGCTTTTTTTATGCGGTAAAGGTCTATTTGGTCAGGTCCGATTTATTGGGAAAGGAGTAGCCGAACTTCAGGCCTATCCACAGGGGCCAGAAGCCATTCTGGTTGAAGTGGGGGGTAATGGCGGCGCCCCACATGATGCCGCCTTTGGGTGGCTGGCGGCGGTAGCCCAGGGTCATATGGCCATAGACGCTGTTCTTGCTGTCGATGGTCAGCGCCACCACCTCGGTGGGGTATTCATCAAAAGACGTCCCACCCCAGTAGTCGTAATCGTAGTTATAGTGCAGGAAGGTGGCGCCGATGCCTGCCTCGAAAAAGTGCCTGTTGTCGCGGCTCAGGAGCCAGTTAACGCCCACGGGCACGGTAAACAGGTCCTCATAACCGGTGCTGAAGCCACCGGCACCCACCTTAAAGCCGGCCCCGCTGTTGCCCGGCTTGAACCGAGATTCGTACATCACGTTAAAAGCCATGCCGTTGCCGCCCAGTTCGATGTAAAGGTTTTTGCGGGCTCCCTGTGCCAGCAGGGTGGTGGAGAGGAAACAAAAGGCAATAAGGGGGAGTATTCTCATATAGGTTGTTTGGTTTGCACTAAAATAACGGTCTTGCTCTAAAAGAAAGTATAAAACAGGAGTGAATGGTGAATCGTGAATGGTGAATGGGTACGTGAGGCAAGAAAGGTGAGACATAAAAGGAGTCAAAGGTATCCTGACCCCGTAGTGCAAGTAAGGATACGCTGCTCTTTTTCCGGGGTTTTGCCGGGGTTGCAGCGACCTTGTTCCGGGGTTGTTCCGACCGTATCTATGTCGGAACAACCCCGGAAGAACCCCGGAACAACCTCGGAACAACCCCGGAACAACCTGCGTTTTGCCCCGGCGTCACCTGGGCGTCAGCATAAATTTAAGGACGGGTAACCCGGCCGTAAAGCACACGATGGCCTTTGGGAACTGCAGCCTAATAAGCGCTGGGGGTATGACCTAATGACTTTCTGACCCAATGACTTTTCTATGGACTATGGTCTATGGACTATAGATATTCTGCTCGCAGCTCGCAGCTCATAACGCGCAGCTTCTTCATTACCTGGTGTACGCCTTTTCTTAATCGCGCTTCCTGGCGAGAGTGACCGTCTTTTTGAACACCAGCTTCTTCCCCTGCAGGTTGAAGCACTCGGCGAAGAGGATGTAGGTGCCGGCGGGCAGGCGTTCGCGCTGCTCACCCAGCCCGTCCCAGGTCCAGGAGCCCTGGGCGCCCATAAGGCCGTTGCGCACCAGGTAGCGCACCGGGCGGCCGCCGGCGTCAAAGAGGGTAACGTTAGCCACGTAGCCGCTTTCCGCCGTACGGTAGGTTATAGTGGCTACATCGTCGTAGCCGTCGCCGTCGGGAGAGAAGACTTTGGGCGTGATGTCCAGGGCGGCGTTGCCTCCCTCGTCACCAGCAGCCTGCGAGTTCTTATAGCCGGGCGTTCCGTAGCCCGCCGAGGTGGCGGCGGAGTGCCAGTTGCTCTTCTCGCCTGAGGGACCTTCCGGGTCGCTGCGTTCCAGGGCCACGCCATCCCTATTGGCCAGCAGGGCAAAATGCCAGTCTTCGTGGTAGGCCACTTCATCGATCACTACCCTGCTGCTGTCAACCACCACCACTGTGCCTTTCTCATTGGGGTAGGAGGGCAGGGATCCGATGGAGTGCACGGCGGAGGGGTCCTGAACAAAGTAGAATTGCGCCAGGCCAGGAGCATTTTTGGTAATCGCGACGTAGCCGCCAGGGCGCAGGTAGCGCGCCGTATCGGACAGCTTCTTGATGGCCGCCACCGCACCGCTGCTACTGCGATTGGCCAGGTAAAGCGTGCTGAGGTCCACCAGCTTGTCGCTGCGGTTGTACAGTTCCACATAGTCGTCGCCGCCGGTGCGGGGATGGAAGAGCACTTCGTTCACCACCACGTCGTTGGGTGCGGGGGTGTAGTGGCTGAAGGTGGCGGCTTCGCTGACCAGGGCGTTGCCCGCGAGGTCCTTTACCCCTTTCACGGTAAGGGTGTGGGCCACGCCACTGGCGAAGGCGGTGTTGAACGACAGGTGCAGCAGGGCGCTGTTGGCCGCATCGCGCGTCGCGGTAAGCGGGCTGCCGATGCTGTTGCTCACGGAGTAGTTGGACACTGCGGTGCTGCTTACCGCATCCACCGGCTCGGAAAAGAGCAGGTCGAGCGTGGTGGCGGTGGTGGCTTTAAGCGAACGGATAGTAGGTGGCGCCGTATCGGGGGTATAGGGCCTGATGATGATATCGTCGAAGTAGTGTTTGCCAAAGAACGAAGGGGTGCTTTGTTTGACCAGGATTCCAAAGCAGGCAGAGGTGGTGAACGTGTTATCCGTCACCGAGCCTTCCGCGATCCAGTTGTCGCGGGCACCCTCATCGCGGAACAGCAGGAACTGGCCTGCCGCGTTGCGCACGACTTTGATCTTCAGGACCGTGTTACTGTGGTCGGTGGAGCCGTCGGCGCCGTCGATGATCCGGGTGCTGGTGGTGCCGCTGCGGCGGTAGAGCGATACCTCGTCGGGCGTGCCACCGATGCGCACAAAGTAGCCCCTGTTGGTGGTGCTGGCCAGGTCGCTTTCCGTAGCGGTAAGGTAGACATCCACGTAGTTCTGCGAAGAGGTGTTAAAAGCCAGGCGCGTATACCATTCCCACTCGGTGGCGGTAGCGAGGCTATTGGGAGTGGCCAGGTAAAAGGTGCTGCCGGTTATGGTATCAGTGCTTTGCAATTGGCCGGAGGGGTTTACTGTCCAGGACGACAGGTAGCCAGTCCAGGCAGGGGCTGCCGTAAAGTTGCCATCGCTGAAGCTTTCGTTCAGCTGGGCAAAGAGGGGTAGGGGCAGCAGGAGCGCCCCCAGCAGCGCAGCCTTGGTCATGAAGCCTAATTTAAGAAAGAATAGAAAAAAAACCCAGTGAATTTGGCCTCCTCTTCGCTTTGCGGTATATTCGCCCCTCATGATGACCATTAAACATACCAAGCGCACAAAGAAACAGCTCTCGCAAAGGGAAGGTGTGTAGTACGTTGGTATGTACCAAATAAATTCAGGCCTTCCCTAACCGGAGGGCCTTTTTGTTAACAATTAAACTCTAAAGATTACAAAATGAAAGTTGCTGTTGTCGGCGCTACCGGACTGGTAGGTACCAAAATGCTGCAGGTGTTGGCGGAACGGAACTTCCCTGTGGACGAATTAATTCCCGTTGCTTCTGAAAAGTCGGTAGGTAAAGAAGTAGAATTCAAGGGTAAGAAATACAAGGTCCACAGCATGACCGATGCCATTGCCGCGAAGCCGCAACTGGCTCTTTTCTCCGCCGGCGGTAGCACTTCGCTGGAGTGGGCGCCAAAATTCGCAGAAGCCGGCATTACGGTAGTGGACAACTCCTCGGCCTGGCGCATGGATCCCACCAAGCCCCTGGTCGTGCCCGAAGTGAATGCCAATATCCTGACGCCCAACGATAAGATCATTGCCAACCCCAACTGCTCGACCATCCAGATGGTGGTGGCGCTTAATCCCCTGCACCAGAAGTACAAAATAAAGCGCGTGGTGGTGAGCACTTACCAGAGCGTGACCGGTACGGGTAAAAAGGCCGTGGACCAGCTGATGAACGAGCGCAAGGGCGAGCAGGGTGAGATGGCCTACAAGTACCCTATCGACCTGAACGTGATTCCCCAGATCGACGTGTTCCTCGACAACGGCTACACGAAAGAAGAGATGAAGATGGTGAACGAGACGAAAAAGATCATGGGTGATGACAACATCCGCGTAACGGCTACTACGGTGCGTATCCCGGTGATTGGCGGTCACAGCGAGAGCGTGAACATCGAGTTTGAACAGGACTTTGACCTGGATGAGGTAAAGCGCCTGCTTTCCGAAACGCCCGGCGTGATCCTGCAGGACGATCCATCACAGCAGGAATACCCCATGCCGCTGAACGCCCATGAGCGTGACGAGGTGTTCGTGGGCCGTATCCGCCGCGATGAGACCCAGCCCAATACGCTGAACCTCTGGATCGTGAGCGATAACCTGCGCAAGGGCGCTGCCACCAACGCGGTGCAGATCGCCGAGTACCTGGCGCAGAAGGGGATTCTGAAATAAGGAGAGTGTATGTTTAAGCGCTATACGCTACACGCTATACGCTGTACGCAGGAAAGAAGTATCAACGGTTTACTGACCTGCGTATAGCGTATAGCTTACAGCGTAAAGCGTGTAGCCTTATTCTTCGAATACGGCGCTTGCCGCAATGGCTTCATTGGCTGCCACGTCGCTTTCGACGGCAGCCAATTTTGCTTTGATGGCGGCAATGGCAGCCTTGCCCAGGGGCAGGCGCAGGGTGGTATTGTCGCTGTAGACAAAGTCCACGATGGCCCGGGCGCCCTTCACGGGGTCGCCTTCCTGGGTGCCGTGGGCACCGTCGATATATTTATACATGTTGGCTACCGGTCCTTCCTCGTATGCTTCCATGCGGCGCTGGGGTTTTTTGATGGAGCCGCCGGCAAACTCGGTGCGGAAGGGGCCGGGTTCCACGATGGTGACGCGGATGCCGAAGGGTGCCACTTCCTGGGCCAGCGCCTCGCTGAAACCCTCAAGGGCAAACTTGCTGGCGTTGTACACGCCAAAGCCGCCCATGGCCCTGAAGCCGGAGGAGGAGGACATCTGGATGATATGGCCGCTCCTCTTTTGGCGCATCAGGGGCAGCACTTCCTTGGTGAGCGCCGCCATGCCGAAGAAGTTGGTTTCCATCTGCTGGCGCATCTCCTCGAGGGAGAATTCTTCGATAGCGCCTACGGTGCCGTAGCCGGCATTGTTCACCAGCACATCGATGGTGCGGTATTGCAGCAGGGTTTCCTGCAGGGCGGCCCTTACCTGCTGGGGACTGGTCACGTCCATCACCAGGCCGATGCCGTTGCCGCGGTGGCGCTGGGAAAAGGCGGCCGCCTGTTCCGCCTTGCGGAAGGTGGCGGCTACTTTATCGCCCCTGGCGATGATGGCGTCGGTTAAAGCCAGTCCGAACCCGGAGGAGGCGCCTGTGAGAAACCAGATCTTTGGCATAGTAGTAAGACCGTTTAAGGTTTAACGTTTAAGGTTTAATGTTAGCAGAGCCTTGCAGGCTTAGGGACACGGGCGTCAGTCGGCAATGGCCCTGTTGATGAAATGGATAAAGGGCTGTATTGTTTCGAAAGCGGTGACCGTCTTTTTATGCAGGGTGGCTTTGGTCAGCTCGTCGTCGGCCAGGGATTGCTCGGCAATAAAGCTCTTAAGCTTCAGGTACTCGATGGCCGGGTTGTCCCGCTCGTAGCCCTTAGGGGTGGTGGACAAGCTGATCCCTTCGCCCCTGTACAGGTCGCCAAATGTTTTCCTGAAGTTCTTCTCGCCCACGATGGCGCCAAACTCCTCCCAGTTGTAGTCGATTTCCTGCCGCATCTTTTTCAGCGCGGCATTGTCGGGCATCCACAGGCCGCCGCCGGCAAAAGAGCCGCCCGGCTCCAGGTGGAAGTAGTAGCCCGACAGGCCCGACTTGCGGCCGCCCGGTTTGATAGAGGCGCCGAAGTTGGTTTTGTAGGGCGTCTTGTCGTTGGAGAAGCGGATGTCGCGGTTGATGCGAAACAGGCAGTCGCGCGCCGTAAGGCCGGCTACCGAGGGGTCGCTCTTGCCCAGGGCCTCAATGACGAGCTGAATAAAGTTCTGGAAGTCGATGCGGGCGGCTTCGTACTGCGCGCGGTGGGCATCAAACCAGGGCTTATTGTTGTTTTTCTTTAAAGCGGTTAAGAATTTAAGCGTTTGAGGTTCCAGCATAACCGTGAAGGTAAAGAGAGATTACAGATTTGGGATGGCAGATCGCAGAGAAAGTCATTGAAGTCATTGGGTCATAAAGTCATTTAGATTCCTGGATGGCGAAGGGCCTTTGATGGACCTGTGCGGTTGGTGGCTACATCTTAGTCGTGCATGCCGGCAAAGATGAGGCGCCTGCTGTTGCTGTAGGAAAGGTCGATCACTTTACTTGTCGTAGTAGTGCCTTCAGTTACTGTGATATAGATCTGAGTTTTAGGAGGTGGGCCAAAGACACAGTTGTAGCAGTCGGCGGTGACGGTGAGATTGCACTCCCGGTTGAGTGCCTGCACCAGCTTTTCAATGTTCAGCCGGTGTCCATAGCGGTCCGATGCGGCTGGGTCGGGTTGCAGGAAGAACGTATAACCATCGATTTCCTTTCTTACAGCTTCGGTGTTGTTGGAAATAATGCCGGCGCGAATCTTTTCGCAGTTAATGCTGCCGGCATTATCTTTTTCGCAACCAGTATGGAACAGCGAGCCGGCAAGAGCAAGCGTAAGCAGGGAGGACGTGCGCATGGTCTTTTTTCTTCCTGACAATGGTTGCCGCCGGAACGTTGCATAGGGTTATTCAGCAAAAAGGGCCCCACCGGGGCCCTCAACTTTACAGCTATACAAACAACAAGTCTTCTGAGATCTGGTCGATGGAAGCCTTGGCCTTGTCCTTATAGGCGCTACCGGCCAGGGCAAAGGAGCGCTCTTTCACCTTGCGGCTCTCCACTTCTTCAATGATGCCGTCGGGGCATACGATCACCGACACTTCTTTGTTGCGCACCCATTTGGCCGTGCGCAGCTTGTCGAAATGAATGACGCCTACCAGGTACTGGCGGTGATCATTACAGTGCAGCTCTTCGATCCACTCGAAGTCGGTACGTGCCACGTTGCTCCAATCGTCGAAGCTTACGTAGAGACGCAGGTAGAAATCGGTGGTCAGCTGGTAGGGCACATGGGAGCCCAGCTTTCGGTACTCGTAGCGGTAGTCGTAGCGCAGGGCCGAGATATCGCTCAGCACGGCCGAGGAGGTAGGGAAGCGGCCGGCACCTTTGCCGTAGAGGAACTGCTTGTCGGACAGGGAGCTTTGCAGCACCACGCCGTTAAACTCGTTCTTCACGTTAAAGAGCTGGCTTTCGTCCTTTACGAACTGGGGCAGCACAAAGGCGGCGATGCTGCCGTTGGAAAGCTTGCGGGCCTGGGCGGTGAGCTTAATATGCTGGCCTTTCTGCCGGGCCACGGCGGCATCATAGGCATTCAGGCGGCTGATGCCCACGTGCACCAGCTCTTTGGGATGGCTGACGATGCCATAGCCATGCAGCAGCAGGATGGTGAGCTTGTTCACCGCATCGATGCCTTCCACATCCAGGGTGGGATCGCTTTCGGCGAAGCCCAGCTGCTGGGCCTGTCCCAGTGCCTTGGCATAGTCGAGCCCGTCTTCGAAGATGCGGGTAAGAATATAGTTGGTCGAGCCGTTCACGATGCCGCAGATGCCCTGCAGCAGGTCGTTGTCGTAGTACTC
>DASWYM010000031.1:0-18578 GCA_036404975.1 Chitinophagaceae bacterium | reverse complement strand
TATGGGCAGGATCAAAAGTTTTATGTTTTCCTGTGTTTTGGGCAATCCAATATGGAGGGCCATGCAAAGCCGGAAGCGCAGGATACCACCGTGGAGAGTCGGTTCCAAGTGCTGGAAGCGGTGAATTGTCCGGCCCTGGGCAGGGAGAAAGGAAAGTGGTATACGGCAGTCCCCCCGTTGTGCCGGTGCCGCACCGGTCTTACGCCCTCTGATTATTTTGGCCGGACCCTGGTAGAAAACCTGCCCCCCGATGTGAGGGTGGGGGTGATCAATGTGTCTGTCGGCGGTTGCAAAATTGAGTTGTTCGACAAAGATCAATACCAGTCCTATGTGGCGGCTGCCCCCTCGTGGTTGAAGGGGATGGTCAGCGACTATGATGGCAACCCCTACGCACGGCTGGTGGAGATGGCAAAGCTGGCGCAAAAGGACGGTGTCATCAAAGGCGTACTGCTGCACCAGGGCGAATCCAATACCGGTGATACCTCCTGGCCCCAAAAAGTGAAAGGAATTTACGACAACCTGTTGCACGATCTGAACCTGGCGCCCGGTTCGGTGCCTTTGCTGGCAGGCGAGCTGGTGCATGAGGACCAGGATGGCGCCTGCGCCGGCATGAATAAGATCATTGGCACCCTGCCCCAGGTAATTCCAAATGCCCATGTTATCTCCTCGCGTGGCTGCTCAAAAACATCTGCCGACCGGCTTCATTTCGATGCCGCCGGCTACCGGGAGCTGGGAAGACGCTACGCCGTACAAATGCTTTCGTTATTAGGATACACCGCTGGGGCAAACTAAGCTCCTAACGACGTTCCGCTGTATTGTTTAAGCTGGCAAGCAGTTTCGGCACAAGGGAAAATAAGAGGCGGTCCAGCGGCCAAAAGGAAACGATCAACATAGAGAAGCCCAAATGAATATAACCATGAGCTCCTGTAACCCAAAGAATGTTTTACGCCTGGCGATCGCCTGTTTCTGTGGGCTGGCCATCTTCCCGGTGACCGCCAATACACAAAACCCCATCATCCAGACCATTTTTACTGCCGACCCTGCCCCCCTGGTACACAACGATACGGTATGGCTGTACACTGGGCACGATGAAGACAGCTCCACCTGGTTTACCATGAAAGACTGGCGGCTGTTTTCTACCACCGACATGGTAAACTGGACGCACCACGGAGCCCCGCTTTCCGTAAAAAGCTTTAGTTGGGCCCAGAAAGATGCCTGGGCCGGGCAGTGTATTTTTCGGAACGGTAAGTTTTATTGGTACGTGCCCATTAACCAGGCCAATGGCCGGGGCATGGCCATTGGTGTGGCTGTATCGGCCCGGCCTGATGGGCCATTCTCGGATCCACTGGGAAAACCTTTGGTGCACAGTGGCAACGGCGATATCGATCCTACAGTTTATATCGATGACGACGGGCAGGCTTACATGTATTGGGGCAATCCCTACCTAAAGTATGTCAAACTGAACGAGGACATGATTTCCTATTCCGGCGAGGTGATCACGGTGCCGTTGAACGAGCGGGGGTTTGGAAAGCGCACCGGCGATCCGAAACGCAGCAGCCAGTACGAAGAAGGGCCGTGGTTGTATAAGCGGAAAGATCTATACTACCTGCTCTACCCTGCGGGTGGTGTGCCGGAACATCTGGCGTATTCTACCAGCACCAGCCCCACGGGCCCGTGGCAATACCGCGATACCATTATGCCGGTCATCCGGAAAGGTGGTGCCTTTACCAACCACCCCGGTGTCATCGATTATAAGGGCAGATCCTACTTCTTTTACCACAACGGGGCTTTGCCCGGCGGGGGTGGTTTTACCCGTTCGGTTTGCGTGGAGGAATTCCGGTACAACAGGGATGGTACGATCCCGCGCATACCCCCTACCGCTGAAGGGGTAAGACCCGTTGGGCATCTCAATCCCTACACCCGGGTGGAAGCGGAAACCATGGCCTGGCAACAAGGACTTGAAACCGGGACAAGTTCGGAAGCGGGTACCTATGTAACCGCTATTGATCCGGGCGATTACCTGAAGGTGCGAAGCGTTGATTTTCGCAAAGGGGCAAAAACGCTGGAAGTCAACGTCGCCGCCAGGGGAAATAGTGGCCGGATCGAGATCCGGCTGGATAGCCTTTCAGGCCCCAAGTTGGGCACGTGCACTATATCAGACACCGGGGGACAGGAGTACTGGACAACCCAGTCAACTGCCGTAAAAAAAGTAAAAGGCATCCATGATCTCTACTTCGTTTTCAAAAGAGGGGAGGGTGATTTGTTTCATGTGGACTGGTGGCGATTCAAGGGGTAGTAACTATGGACCCACTAAATTTTTAAAATTATGATTCTTCGCATTCACCTACTGGTATTGTTGTGGTTTTCGTCCCGCATCTGCAATGATGCGCAAACTTACCAGGAGAGTGTCTTGGGATTAAAGGCAATTCGTTCCTTACAAAAAATACAACTATGATAGTAAAACCTTTGCTTGCAGGAGCCTTGTTGAGCTGTCTGGCCCTGGGTAAGTCGTCGGCGCAAAACCCAATCATCAAACATATATTTACGGCCGATCCTGCACCGATTGTGTACCATGACACGCTGTTCCTGTACACGGGTCATGATACGGCATCTACTACGGCTACCAACTACAAGATGCCCGACTGGCACCTGTTTTCCACGACCGACATGGTCAACTGGAACCACCACGGCGCCCTGCTGTCGCCCCACACTTTTTCCTGGGCTACCGGCGATGCCTATGCCGCACAGTGCATCGAACGGGACGGTAAGTTTTATTGGTTTGTTTCCACCTTCCACAAAAAGGACAGCACCAGTAGCGGCGGTGCTGCTATAGGCGTTGCGGTTTCCGACCGGCCTACCGGGCCGTTCCGGGATGCTATCGGCAAGGCGCTGATCATTAACGAAATGACAAAGGACATGAAGCATGCCTGGGATGATATCGACCCCACTGTTTTTATCGACGAAGATGGACAAGCGTATATGTTCTGGGGCAATGGTAGCTGTAAATGGGTAAAGTTGAAGAAGAATATGATTGAGCTGGACGGGCCCATTACCACCTTCACTCCGAAAAATTATATCGAGGGCCCGTGGGTCTACAAGCGCAACGGCTTGTATTACCTGGTCTATGCCAGTGCCGGCACCAAGCCCGAAATGATCGAGTATTGCACCGCCACCAACCCTGCCGGCCCCTGGACCTACCAGGGTATCATCCAGGAAAATGTGCCCAACAGTTTTACTACTCATCCCGGCATAATTGACTACAAAGGCCAGTCATATTTCTTTTATCACAATGGGGCCTTGCCTACCGGTGGAAGCTACAGGCGGTCCATCTGTGTCGATTATATGTATTACAACCCCGATGGAACGATCCAAAAAATCATTCAAACTACTACCGGTGTCCGGAAAGTACAGTAGGTGGTTCTCATCTCCGAAAGTGTGATAAAACCAAAAAGGCAGCGATCAAAAAAAGCAACTATGCAACCTCTCCACATCTTTACTAAATGGCTCCTTATGCTGCGTTCGTCGGTAGGTCCAGTTTCCAAGAAAAATACCTATGGTATCAACCGGACCGATTTCAGCTTTATTGCAAGGGGCATCGTACCGGGCATACTCGTCTTAAAGCCCGATTTTCCCGAGAACAAGGAAGACCGGGCGTTTTCCTGGGGTGAGAACGAGGTGACGGTAAGTGGGTGTGCTGACTATATCTTTTTGGCGGCAGCTGCAGTCCAGCTGGCCGGTAACCCTCATTCAGGCAGATTATGAAATACAAAAATGCTTATTGGTTATTGGGCACTCTAATGGTATTGCTCGCAGGGACAGTGGCCGCCCAGAACCCCTTTATCCAGAACCAGTTCACCGCCGATCCTTCCGCCCGGGTGTTTGGCGACCGGGTGTATGTGTACCCGTCGCACGACATACCCTGCGCCGAAGGACGGGGCCGTGTGGGTTGGTTTTGCATGGAAGATTACCATGTCTTCTCCTCCGGAAACCTTACCGACTGGACCGATCACGGGATGATCGTTCACCAGAACAAGGTGCCTTGGGTGAAACCCGACAGCTACAGCATGTGGGCGCCGGATTGTATTTACCGCAATGGCAAGTATTATTTTTATTTCCCCACCACGCCGAAGGATACTGTAACCCACGGCAGGGGCTTTACCATTGGGGTGGCGGTAGCCGATCACCCTGTGGGGCCGTACACCCCCGAGCCCGAACCCATCAAAGGGGTACGCGGCATAGACCCCAACATTTTTATTGATAAAGATGGGCAGGCTTACCTCTACTGGTCGCAGGGACATATTTACGGAGCCCGGCTGAAGGACAATATGTTGGAATTGGCCTCTGATCCCGTGATCCTGCAAGACCTGCCGGCCAAAGGGCTTAAAGAGGGTCCTTACCTGTTTGAGCGGAATGGCCTTTATTATCTAACGTACCCGCATGTCGAAAACAAAATTGAACGGCTGGAATACGCCATCGGCAATAACCCGCTGGGTCCCTTTAAGTTTACTGGTGTGATCATGGATGAATCCCCAACAGGCTGCTGGACCAACCACCATTCGGTGCTGCCCTTCAAGGGGCAGTGGTACTTGTTCTATCACCACAACGATCTGTCGCCACAGTTTGATAAGAACCGATCGGTTCGTCTCGACTCGCTGTTCTTTAATGCCGATGGCACTATTAAAAAAGTGATTCCTACCCTAAGGGGCGTGGGGCTCACACCGGCTTCCCGGCAAATACAAACAGACCGGTACAGCTACAAGAGTGCCCAAGGTGTGTCTGTTGCTTTCCTGGATACACTGAACACCTTTGCAGGCTGGAAGACGGTCCTGGAGACCAAAGGGGCCTGGATCCAGTACAACAGTACGGATTTTGGAACCAAACCTCTCAAAAGAGTCCAGGCACGCGTCCGGTCAGGGTCTGGCGGCACGGTACAGGTGCGGCTGGACCATAGCGGCGGCCCGGTGATCGCCGAAGTGAAGATTCCGCCGGGTAAGGAGTGGCGGGTAGTTACTGCGCCCTTATCCCGCTACCAACCCGGTGTGCACCACCTGGTGCTGTCCCTTAAGGAAACTAAAAAGGTGGAAGTTGACTGGATAAGATTTGAATAATGAACCATTGTATTGGACAGACTGGTCACCTGACACTTAACGTATTTAGGTAATGATTGAACAACCATAAAATGAAAAAAGTAAAAGTGCCTTTCATGAATTCTGTATTTCTTGCCTGAATCTTCCTGGTATTTGCATGAGCATCAAGAACACAGTTAATCCAGGTAGCTGTTCTTTACACCTGATCCAATATACGCATAAAGGGGAGCTCCATGTCAGGAGCGCTAGCAAGAATGACTTGAAAATATCTTTAACAGATACATTAAATCGAAAGCAAATGAAGTTTTTTATCGACACTGCTAATTTGGCCCAGATCCGGGAAGCCGCTGCTCTGGGGATTCTTGATGGGGTGACCACCAATCCTTCGCTGATGGCTAAAGAGGGTATCAAAGGTGGGGAGGCTATCAACGAACACTACAAAATGATTTGCTCGCTCGTAGAGGGCGATATCTCGGCCGAGGTTTTGTCTACCGATTTTGAAGGAATAATTGGAGAAGGGAAGGCCCTGGCTGCCTTGCATCCTAACATCGTAGTCAAAGTGCCTATGATCAAAGATGGTATCAAAGCTATCAAGTGGTTTACGGACCATAACATCAAAACCAATTGTACGCTTGTCTTCTCTGCAGGCCAGGCCATCCTGGCAGCAAAAGCAGGCGCTACTTATGTGTCTCCCTTTATTGGACGCATCGACGATAGTGGCTGGGACGGTGTGCAGCTCATTGGACAAATTGTGCGCATCTTCGAACGACAAGGTTTCCGTACTGAGGTGTTGGCTGCTTCTATTCGTAATCCCAATCACATTATCCAGTGTGCCGAAGCAGGGGCGCATGTGTGCACCTGCCCCCTGGAGTCTTTACTCGGCCTGCTGAAGCATCCGCTGACCGATATCGGGCTGCAGAAGTTCATCGAAGACGCTAAAAAAATGGTGCTGCAGGAAGAGGCTGCATTGGTATAAGACAATCACAAAATCGATCATTAGTATGCAACAATATTCTTTATTAGAATTGGAAAATATAGCCGCACAGGTACGACGCGATATCGTGCGTATGGTGCACGGCTGCCAGTCGGGGCACCCCGGCGGCTCACTGGGTTGTACCGATTATCTTGTAGCCCTATACTTCCGTATCCTGCGCCACGACCCGTCGTTCAATATGGATGGCGTAGACGAAGACCTGTTCTTCCTTTCCAATGGCCATATATCGCCCGTGTTTTACTCGGTGCTGGCCCGCAGCGGGTATTTTGGTGTGGAGGAGCTGGCTACCTTCCGCTGCCTGAATTCTCGCCTGCAGGGACACCCCACTACCCACGAGGGATTGCCTGGAGTGCGGATGTCTTCCGGCTCACTGGGCCAGGGGCTTTCGGTAGCTATTGGGGCAGCACTCACCAAGAAACGCAAAGGCGACACCTCGCTGGTATTCTCCCTGCATGGTGATGGTGAGCTGCAGGAGGGACAAATATGGGAGGGAGCACTGTTCGCCCCGGCCAAAAAGGTGGATAATCTTATTGCCACCATAGATGTTAATGGGCAGCAGATTGACGGATCCACGGAGCAGGTGCTTTCGCTGGGTAACCTGCGGGCGAAGTGGGAAGCCTTCGGGTGGGATGTATTGGAGATGAACGGCAACCACATGGCCGAAGTGATCAGAACGCTGGAGGAAGCTAAAGCGAAAGCGTTCAACGGCAGGCCGATCGCTATCCTGATGCACACCAATATGGGACATGGGGTGAGCTTTATGATGGGTACGCACAAATGGCATGGTGCTGCGCCCAACGATGAACAGTTGTCTGTTGCCTTGTCCGAATTAACCTCTACCCTGGGGGACTATTAAACAGGATGAAGAAGTATTTGGAACACCTTTCCAACCCTCTATAACTTCAGATCAAACATGAAAAAGTATTCCTTTACAGAAAAGAAAGATACGCGTTCAGGCTTTGGAGCAGGACTCCTGGAAGCGGGACGCAGAAACCCGAACGTCGTGGCACTTTGTGCTGACCTTATAGGCTCACTAAAGATGGAAGCCTTTATCAAAGAGTTCCCCGACCGCTTTACCCAGGTAGGTATTGCCGAAGCAAACATGATAGGCCTTGCTGCCGGTATGACCATTGGCGGCGCTATTCCCTACACTGGCACCTTTGCCAACTTTTCCACCGGCCGAGTGTACGACCAAATACGTCAGAGCATTGCGTACAGCGGGAAGAACGTAAAGATCTGTGCGTCGCATGCGGGCCTTACCCTGGGCGAAGACGGGGCTACCCACCAAATCCTCGAAGATATCGGGCTGATGAAGATGCTACCAGGCATGACTGTTATCAATCCTTGTGATTATAACCAAACCAGGGCTGCCACTATTGCCATAGCCGATTACGAGGGGCCAGTGTACCTGCGCTTTGGCCGCCCCCTGGTGCCCGTGTTCACCGACCATGATCAGCCCTTTGAAGTTGGCAAAGCCTGGATGGTGAATGAGGGAAATGATGTGAGCATCTTTGCTACCGGCCACCTCGTCTGGGAGGCTATCTTAGCCGGTGAACAACTAGCCGATATGGGTATCGATGCCGAGATCATTAATATCCACACTATAAAGCCCCTGGACGAAGCTGCCGTATTAAAGTCGGTTGCAAAGACCAGATGTGTTGTCAGTGCCGAAGAACATAACCGACTTGGCGGGCTGGGCGACTCTATTGCGCAGCTGCTGGTACAAAGAGACCCAGTGCCCATGCAGTATGTGGCGGTGAACGACTCCTTTGGTGAGAGCGGTAAGCCGGACCAACTCATGAAGAAATATGGCCTGGATGCCGCGCACATTGTAAAGGCGGTTCAAAAAGTGCTCAAAAGAAAAGAACAATTTGTTATTGCCTAACTAATAACCATGAATCCATTGTAATATATTATTGGCCTGGATTATGGATATGAGTCGGTGCGGGCCATGACTGACGTCAACGAAAATTAGTGAGGAGCTGTACGTTGATCGTAAAATGGAGTCAAGCCAAAAGCTTGCTATAGAGATGAGTGGATCAGTTCCACTCATCTCCTGGGAGAGGAAGGGGGCATGCACCTAAATAACCTCCAACCTCCAACACCTAATCCATATTTCTATTTCCTCAACTTTCTTCCTGGTAATAGATCTTATAATACTTCCGCCCGTCCATGTCCACACCCTTCTCTATGAGGTCGGTGTTGCCGTGAATGTAGATATGGAAGTTCTTGTCCAGCTTCAACACGCTTTTGTAGATGCGCTGCTGCTTTTTTACGGCCATGGGCGAGATGTCGAACGAGGAGGCAATATCGAAGTCGGTCTGCTCCACGTAGCGGGAACCATAGTTACGGAAGGAATCCACCATCTCGGGACTCTGGAATACTTCATTCTGGAACTCCTCGATATCAAAAGATTCCTTGTTCTTAAAGTAGTCGATGGATTTGGAGAGGAGCTCGACCTGTTCTTTTTTAGGAGTGCCAAACTCGCTGTCCATCTGCTCGGTGATGAATTTCTTCGTCAGGGTCAGGAACTGGGAGGTCTGGTGGTACTCGTTTTTCTGGGGTACGATCGAGAGGAACTTTTCCTTCCAGTACAGGGCTTCCTCGCCGCGGTTCTGGTTATCGAAGATCAGCACGTCGAGCCCCTCGTCGCGTTTGGTGTGGATGACCAGGCAGCCCTTATCGATCTTCGATAGCTCCATGCCTTCTTTCATTTGCAACTCGAAATCATTGCCCATGTGCTTCACATCCAGGAACAGCGACTTGTTCTCGCATTTGAACAGGCCTACTGCACTGTATATCCGCCCTTCAATGGGCAGGCCTTCGAAGAGGCATACATACAGTTCGCCCCCCTTTACCTTGGGGTGGGTGGAGCTTTCATAGAGGTGCTTGGCGATTTCGGCCGAAAGCCGGTCAAACTGCTCCCGATCGTCGAAAAGCTGTACAGCATAGTTGTACACTTCGTTGAATTGGAGCGAAGAGGGATGGTGAAAGCTGTAGTACTCGAAGTTGTTGTTGAACTTATTGAGAAAGCTTTCCCCGATAATTTGCATCAGTTCCTCGTCGAGCGCCAGGGCTTGAGGGGCCAGGTACAAAGGATCGAGGTTGTTTTTACTACCCACGTAGTGTACGATGATCTGGCGAAGAGAGGCGCTCTTGAAATTAAGGTCCATAGTCGGTATTAGAAGGGTCGCGAAAATAGGCTGTTGGCGGCAGACCGGCGCTGCCACCTGCAGATTAATTTTTAACGCCGGGGGCAGCGCCCTTTAACTGTTTTGGGCTTACCTTCCACCCCTTGAATTATGAGCGAGCAACGATCACCCCTCACAACCTACGAATGGGAGAAAGCGCGTTATGCCGCGATCCTGGAGCGCCTTAAAAAGCGGCACAGCCTGTATGGATGGCTGCGTCTTGGTATCATCCTGCTGACGGCAGCGGTAGCCTTTTACCTGTTTTCATTTTCACTGTTGGGTGGCTGGATAACCGTTATTGCCGGGATCACCATCTTCCTGGCGCTGGTGTCGAAGGATACCGATCTGACCAGGGAGATCCAGACCACGAAGTTCCTGCTTGAAATCAACGAAGAAGAGTTGCGGGTGCTGGCGGGTGATTATGGGCACCGCTACGATGGCGGCGCCTTTTACCCCGGCGAGCACGATTATGCCGGTGACCTGGACATTGTAGGCTCGGCATCGCTGTACCAGTATATCAACCGGTGTCACAGCGAACAGGGGCGCCGCAGGATGGCCGATAACTTTTTGTACGGGCTGCACATAGCTGAAGTGGCGGAGCGGCAGGAAGCCGTGGCAGAACTGGCCCCCCTTATAGAGTGGCGCCAGCACCTGGAAGCAAAGACCCGCCAGACTCCGGTGACCCTGCGCACCGAAAAGCAGGCGGATATTTGGCTCAGCGCGAAGGAGGAGCACTTTACCGGTAGCTCGTGGAAGTATATGATCCCGGTGTATTCGGTTGTCACCCTCGCTACGGCGGTGGCTACCCTCCTGGGCCTGATTCCATCCGCTATCTTCGGAGGCCTGTTCCTTATCTATTTTATTTATGCCGGCAGCCTGAGCAAGAAGGCACAGCAGTCGTATAATTACCTGGATGGAATGGTAAAGGAAGTGGAGACCATCCGGAAGACCATCCAATGGATCGAAGGGAAAGAGTTCCGTTCCCCCTTGCTGCGGCGCCTGCAGGTATCGGTAAGGAGCGGCAACATCCCGGCACACGTGGAGATCAAAGAACTGAAGGAGATCCTTAATCGCTTCGATATGCGGGGCAACATCCTGGTCTTTATCTTCCTGAACTCTTTCCTGTTGTGGGACGCCCGCCAGATGATGGCCCTGAACCGCTGGCGCGGGCGCAACCGCCGGCAGGTGAGCCAGTGGTTTTCCCTGGTTGCCGAGCTGGAAGTGCTTCACAGCCTGGCAACCCTTCGCTTCAACCAACCCGCTTGGTGCTGGCCTTCCTTTAGCGCAGAGCACTTCATGTTTGAGGGCGAAGGGGTAGGGCATCCCCTGATCCCCGAGGAGCGCCGGGTGGTCAACAGCCTGTCGGTGAGTGGTACAGCCCAAGTGTCGCTGATCACCGGCTCGAACATGGCCGGGAAGAGCACCTTCCTGCGAAGCCTGGGGGTGAACGTGTTGCTGGCGCAAATGGGTGCGCCTGTATGCGCACAGAAGCTGGCCGTGTCGCCCGTTCGCCTGATGACCAGCATGCGTATTGCCGACAACCTGGCTGAGAATACGTCAACCTTCTATGCCGAACTCAAGAAGCTAAAAACTATTATTGAAGCCATCCGCCACCGCGAAACCGTGTGGGTGCTGCTCGACGAAGTGCTTCGCGGCACCAACTCCATGGACCGCCATACAGGTTTGAAAGCGCTCATTCGCCAGATCATCAATCATGGTGCCGTGGCTGTTATTGCCACGCACGACCTGGAGGTGGCAGCACTGGCCGACGACCTGCCCGGTGCGATTGAGAACTATCATTTCGACGTGCAGGTGGAAGGGGAGGAACTGTATTTTGATTATAAACTGAAGGAGGGTGTGTGCACCAGCCTCAATGCGTCCATCCTGATGAAGAAGATCGGGATCGAGCTGGAATAATGTTGTATTAAGCTGTTGGAGGTTTGCTCCCCTCACTGGGTCCCGCATTGCATAACCGGGGTGGAGACACCGGGCGGGAGCATAAGATCGATAATGAGCTTGTATGTCACCTGAATTGGAGACGCTCAAAGTATCACCCGGCAGGACGTCTCCGCACCTTTAACATCCAATCCCATACATAAAACTTAGAGTCTCTAACCTCCAACTTCCAACCTCCAACTACTTCTTAATGTGTCGCTATAACACAATACTGGTGCGCACTTACGCCGGGCAGGCCGCTGTTGGGCGCACCGTTATAACCCTTACTTTTGTTGCAAATAAACCTTTGACCTGAATGACCCCTGTAAACAGAAACATCTTAACCTTAGACGAGTTTACCATTCAATCCTTGCGACAGTTTCCCCTGGCTACCGGGGAGCTCAGTACCCTGTTGAGGGACATGGGCCTGGCCGCCAAGCGGGTGAACGTGGAAGTAAATAAAGCCGGCTTGGTGGATATCCTCGGCGACTACGGCACCACCAACGTGCAGGGCGAGGACGTGAAAAAGCTGGACGTCTATGCCAACAACCAGTTCATGGGGGTGCTGCAGCACGGCGTGAGCTGTGCAGGTATTGCCAGCGAAGAACTGGATGACTTTGTAGGATTTGATGACGAGATCAGCCGTAAATCCAAATACGTGTGCCTCTTTGATCCCCTGGACGGAAGCGGCAATATCGATGTGAACGTGTCCATTGGCACCATCTTCAGCATCTATCGCCGGGTGACCGAGCGGGGAACGCCGGTAACGAAGGAAGACTTTTTGCAGCCCGGGCGCAACCAGGTGGCTGCAGGCTACGTGGTGTACGGATCATCCACCATGCTGGTATATGCTACGCGCAGGGGGGTGAACGGCTTTACGCTGGATCCTTCCATCGGCGAGTTCTGCCTGAGCCATCCCGACATCAAGTGTCCCGAAACCGGCAAGATCTACTCGGTGAATCATGGAAATTTCTTCCAGTACACCGACGGGGTGCGGAAATATATTAACCAGTGCCAGAATAAGAATGCAGGTAGCGGCGGTCCTTATACGCAACGCTATATCGGCAGCATGGTGGCCGATGTGCACCGCAATCTGATCAAAGGCGGTATCTTTATGTACCCCGGCACTACGGATAAGCCTAAAGGTAAGCTTCGCCTGCTTTACGAGTGCAACCCCTTTGCCTTTATCGTGGAAGTGGCGGGTGGAAAAGCCACCAATGGCGAGGTGCCGATCCTGGATATTGTGCCTACCGAACTGCACGAACGCGCGCCGTTCTTCGTGGGCAGCAAGGCTATGATGCAGGAACTGGAGAGCTGTATCAGGGAAGCGGCCGTGGTGGCCTAATATAAGATTCATGAGGAAGATTATTGAAGTCAGGGGCCTGGTCAAGAATTACGGTAGTTTTGCGGCAGTGAAAGGCATCTCGTTCGAGGTGATGGAAGGAGAGATCTTTGGCCTCCTGGGACCTAACGGTGCCGGCAAATCGACCACGCTGGAGATCATCGAGACACTGCGCGACAAAACCTCGGGAAAGGTGCTGGTGGACGGTATCGACCTCGACAAACAACCCAACGAGATCAAGAAGATCATCGGTGTTCAGTTGCAGAGCAGCGGATATTATCCTGGCCTGAACCTGAAGGAGGTGGTCCACCTGTTTGCTGGCCTGTACAACCGCAAAGTAGAGCCCTTGGAGCTGCTCGACAAGGTGAACCTGCGCGACAAGGCCCGGGCAAAGTTCAAGGAGCTTAGTGGCGGGCAGAAGCAGCGCTTCTCGATTGCCACTACCCTGATCAACCGGCCAAGGATCATCTTCCTCGATGAACCCACTACAGGGCTGGATCCCCAGGCGCGGCGCAACCTCTGGGACCTGGTGCGGGAAATTCGCCAGCAGGGCACTACGGTCATCATGACCACCCACTATATGGATGAAGCAGAATACCTTTGCGACCGGGTGGCGATCATCGAAGCTGGAAGGATCGTGGCGCTGGCGTCGCCCGATAAACTGATCGACGACCTGGTGGCTTCTGGATTTGAGCGGCCCAAACAGGTAAAAAAAGCTAATTTGGAAGACGTGTTCATCCACCTGACGGGATATTCACTGAGAGACGAATAAAGTCAATATATGAGCTTGCACAATAAGTTAAGAGAATACAGGCAAACGCAGATCAACGCGGAAAAAGCCGCCGGCATTGCTTATATGCTGGAAAACAGGACGGAAGTAGGCGTAATGGAAGGCCCCGGGGGCATGCAATACAAAGTGCTGAAGGAAGGCAGTGGCGAAAAGCCCACGCTGCACTCCACCGTGAAAGCCCACTATGCCGGCCGGTTGCTGAACGGTACGGAGTTCGACAGTTCCTACAAGCGGGGGACTCCCTTTACGGCCCGTATTACGCAACTGATCAAGGGCTGGCAGGAAGTGCTGCCGATGATGTCCACCGGCTCCAAATGGGTAGTATGGATCCCGTCCGACCTTGCTTACGGCGATAATGGAGCTTCCGGCGGCAAGATCCCCGGCGGTGCCACCCTGGAGTTCGAGATCGAGTTATTGGATATCGTTCGCCAATAAGGTTGTTGCATGCAAGAAGATCTTCGTTATCCCATCGGTGACTACGAGCCGCAGGACTATTCAGAGACCCTCCGCGACGAGTGGCTGGCCGATATAAAGTTCCTGCCGCAACTGCTGGAGCATGCGACTTCCAACCTGGACGAGTTCCAGCTGCAGACGTCCTATAGAGAAGGTGGCTGGACGGTGCACCAGTTGGTGCACCATGTGGCCGACAGTCACATGAATGCTTACTGTCGTTTTAAGCTGGGGTATACCGAGGAGGCGCCCATTATCCGGCCATACGAGGAAAAGCTGTGGGCCACCACGTCCGATGTGCAGCACCTGCCCATCAATATCTCCATTACCTTGTTGCATGCCCTGCATGCCCGCTGGCATGAATTTTTGAACCACTTTACACCTGCCGACTGGCAGCGTACCGTTTACCATCCCGGGCATAAAAAGGAGTTTACGCTTTGGCAGTTGCTGGGGATGTATTCGTGGCATGGCCGCCATCACATTGCCCACATTACAAGGCTGCGTGAGCGAATGGGGTGGTAAACCATGGGGTTGAAAAGTTGAGTGGTTGAGAATGATCGTTTAGTTTAATAAAAACTTTAGACCTAATAGATTGAGTTATGGAATGGAAAGTTTTAGCATCGGAGTACCTGTTCAATGAGCCTTGGCTGACCGTTCGCAAGGATAAGTGCCAGCTGCCCAACGGCAATGTGATCCCCTCGTTTTACGTGATCGAATACCCTGAGTGGGTGAATGTGTTTGCACTGACCGAAGAAGGGCAGGTAGTGATGGTGAAGCAATACCGCCATGGTATCATGGAAACAGGCATCGAATTGCCGGGCGGTGTCGTGGACGAAGGAGAAGATGTGGAAACGGCAGCCAGGCGGGAACTGATGGAAGAAACCGGCTATGAGTTTTCGGAATACGAGTTCCTCGGGAAGATCTGTGCCAACCCCTCTACCACTAACAACTTCATGCATATGTACCTGGCCCGCGGCGGCCGAAAGGTGGGCGAGCAGGAACTGGATCATTCCGAAGAGATAGAAGTGCTGCTACTATCAATCGATGAAGTAAAGCAATTGGTGCGGGAGAACAAAATTGTTCAGAGCCTGCACACCAACTGCATTTTCTATGCACTGGACAGGTTGGGTGAGCTGAAATACTAAACCCGTCCTTTATCTACTTCCGCTACCAGAAAGATGCTGCCGCACACCAGCACGAGGTCATCTCCGGATGCCGATGCTTTAGCTGCCTGTAGCGCCTTGTTGACGTCTTCATACGTCTTTCCCTGCAAGCCATAGGTTTCCGCCTTTTGGCTTAGTTCCCCTGCGGACAAAGCCCTGGGTATATGTGCCTGGGTGAAGTAGTAGGTAGCCTCTTTGGGCAGCAGGGCCAATACCGGGCCGGCTTCTTTGTCTTTTACCATACCGTAGACGATGTGCAGCTGTTGGTAGGAAAGATCCTCCAGGTGGCGAACCATTTGGCGAACTCCATCTTCGTTGTGTGCCACTTCCAGGACAATATCCGGATGGCGGTGAATAATCTCCCAACGGCCGTGCAGACCGGTCAGCTTTTTTACAGAAGACAAGGCGGCGTGTGTGTGCTCTTCCGTAAGAACCCAGCCCTGTTTCTTCAGCAACCGGATGGCCTGCAATACTGTTTTAATATTCTTTTCCTGGTAGACACCGGGCAGGTCCAACTGGTAAACAGCTTCGGTGTGAGCGTCCCTATCATTAACCTCAATAGCTAAGCTATCATTTGAGAAGCTGAATCTTGTTACCTCGTAGTGATCTTCTGCAAAATAGAGGGGGGCGTTCTCCTTATGGGCTTTCTCTGTAAATACGGGCTCCGTTTCCGGGTGCTTTTCGCCAATGACTACGGGTACTCCCTTTTTGATAATGCCTGCTTTTTCGCCGGCTATTTCTTGCAGGGTCGTACCCAGCATGTTGGTGTGATCCAGGCCAATATTGGTAATTACCGAAAGCTCCGGGGTGATGATGTTGGTGGAGTCAAGCCGTCCGCCCAGGCCCACTTCCACAATCGATATATCTACCTCTTGGCTGGCAAAATAATCAAAGGCCATGGCTACGGTAATCTCAAAGAAAGAGGGGCTTACTTTCTCAATAAGCGGTCGGATCCGCTCCACAAAGGAAACCACGAAGTCTTCGCTCACCAGGTCGCCGTTGATCCGGATACGCTCGCGGAAGTCGTAGAGGTGGGGTGAGGTGTAGAGACCGGTCTTATAGCCGGCAGTCTGCAGGACAGCCGCCAGCATGTGGCTGACGGAGCCTTTACCATTGGTACCGCCTACATGGATGCTTTTGAACTTCCGGTGCGGGTTGCCCAGGGCTTCACAGAGGACGATGGTATTGGTGAGGTCCTTTTTAAACGCAGCGCTGCCCATGCGACTAAACATGGGCAGCCTCGTAAAAAGATAGTCTATCGTTTCGGAGTAATTCATCGACAGCAAAAGTATTGCTGTGCAAAGAAATTAACTTCTGACTTTGAAATTAAAGATTACTGTGCCTTTTTGTGGGCCATCGCCAGAGCCGATGCTCTTCAACTCATAGGCGCGGCGGCGGGCAATGCTGACCATCTGGGGATTGGAGGTGGTGGAGCCGCGAGGCTGGTAGGTGGCCGAAACCACTTTGCCGTTGGCATCCGTGACGATGTCCATGGCGATCTTGGCATTCTCGTTGAAATCGTCCTCGAAGCTCTGGGCAGGGATGTTGAGCACTTTGACGCCAAAGTTGCGGGGAGCGCCTGTGTAGCTGGTGCCGTTGGGGCTGCCGCCGGGACGTCCCTGGTCGCCACTGCCGCCGGCAATGCCTTCACCGGTGCCGGGCTTGTAGGTGTCGGCGCCATTGCCGCCGTTGCCGTTACCGCCCACAGTGCGGCCCAATACTGCTTTGGGGCGGGGAGGAGCCTGGGCTACCACGGGCTGCGGGTTAGGCGTGGTCTTCACTACTTTATTATCGTTGTCGATCTTCGTAGCATTGGGTTTGGGAGCGGCCGGGCGCTTGATCGCCGGCGCTTCGTTGTCGTCGCGGTCATCAGTCTCCACGTCTTTGGCGTCGCTCACGTTGGACTGTACCGGGGTAGGCGGGGTATAAGATTCCTGGGCGGCAGGGGCGGGCTCCCCTGGCAGGAGGGGCTGGTCGTTGCCGGAGCCAAGATCACCGCTGCCGAGGTTTACTTCAATGAATTCCTGGGTGGGCGGCTGGGCCTGAGAGGGCAGGTCCCATTTCACCAGGATGAACAGTAAGAGTAAAGCGCCGGTTATGCCTGCCGTATAAGCCGTGGCTTTGGTATTCTTTTGTCTTTCGAATTCAGCGGACATCAGATTCATGTTGTTCCTGCAAATTTATTGGTTCTCTCTATGACTAAGAAACGGTGCAAAAGTTAGATAAATTGTCCTCATTTTAAAGCCCCTGCCCCAATCTTTAACATTTAAACAAGCCGACGATAAAGGGTGTAGGGCAGCAGCTTCATTACCTGGGCGATGATCCACCAGCGTCGTGTAATATAGGCAATCCTTTTCTTTCTGTCAATGGCGGTCATGATTTGCCGGGCCGCTTTCTGCGGTGAGGACATCCAGAAACGCTGGTTGCCCCCGGACATTTTAGTGTTGACGAACCCTGGCCGTATGTCGGTAATGACGATATCTTTATTCATCCGGGCGGCCTTCATCTGCAGACCTTCGGCATAGTTGCTCATAAAGGCTTTACTGGCGGAGTAGGCGGGTGCCCAGCTGTTGCCGCGCAGGGCCGCCACCGAGGAGATCAGGGCGATCTGTCCCCGGCCCTGGAGGCAGAAATAGGTAAAAACATAGTGGACCAGGGCGAGAAACCCATGGACGTTCGTTTCGGTGGTCGCCCGCTCGTTGAACCAGTCCAACTCCTTGCTCACGGCACCATAGCCGGCATTATAGATAAAGAGGTCGAGTCCGCCCAGTTCCGCCACCAGGCTTTCCAGTTGATCGCGGTTATCGGGCGCTGTTGCATCAAAGGGCCGGGCGATGATGCGGTTGGGGTACTGCTGCTGTATGTCTTTAAGCAGTGCCTCCCTGCGGCCGGTGATCGTCACCTGCTCACCCCGGGCGGCATAGAGGAGCACCAGCTCTTTTCCGATACCGGAGGAAGCGCCAATGATGATGATCTTGCGGGGCATGGCGGGGGGCATCTTGTAGTAAAAGTAGCACCTTTCCAAGCAAAGTTATTGGGTCAGTAAGTCATTGAATCATTGGTTTTCCCTTCCTAATTCCCAATCCCTAATTCCTATCCCGATAGCTATCGGGACCTGCCCGCCTGAAGGGGGTATAACCCATATATAACCCATATATAACCCATATATAAGCCATATATAAGCCATCTCTTTAAAGGTATGGGTTATATATGGGTTATATATGCCTTGAATATGGCTTAAAGATGGAGTATAGGGGAAGGTGATCAGCAGTAGGGAGGAGTACAAGCTGAGAAGCCTAATGCGTTGCAGGAATGCCTGCAGGGGTTGGGATTAAAACAAAAAAGCCAGAACGATGGTTCTGGCTTTAGTCAGGTAGGGTGAAGGGTTATTTATGAGCAAAGTCCGCTTCGTAGTTTCCTTTAATGCGCTCCATGGGAGGATTGTAGTAGCCGTATTTGAGGTTGGGGAACTCTTCGCGGATGGCTTCCATCAGTTGCTTGACGCCGATGATGTCGCCGGTTTCCACAACCCCGATCTTGCCGAGGTACCAGTCGGGGTCGATGTTGAAATTGCGCCACTGGATCATGCAGAGGTCGGTATCGCGAATGAGCTTGCGCAGGGCTTC
>DASWYM010000030.1:0-3110 GCA_036404975.1 Chitinophagaceae bacterium | reverse complement strand
CAGTACTATTAGGGTACTATTGGAGTGCTACTACCATACTGTTAACAGGGCGTCACCCGGGGGTGACTTAGGCGTCAGAAGGGGTGTTAATACCGTGGAGAGGGTCTAAAAGGAGCGGCCGGTCCGAGGCTGCCTGTCATGACACGATGCCTGGGCCAGTAAATGACAAGCAGTGTTATTTATTCTTTATCCGCGTCTTATTCACTCCGCCCCTGGTAAAGAAGGAACAATTCAGGAACAGGAGCGGAGTAGGGTGCAATTGACCGGGCCAATAAACAACAATCCAAAAGCCATCGAACAAGTCCTGTTTGTTACTATTAAATATTTTTGTCAGGGTTTGTTGTGAGGTGGCAACCGGGCGCCAGTTGCTTCTTGTACAGAGAATCATCAATTGTAACCCTCCTGGTATGAACCTCTTCCAAAAACAAAAGGTGCCGCCTGTTGGCAGCACCCATGTATTTCTAACCCTTCGAATTAATTGTACAGATAAAGACTTAAGCCTCATTTGGTGCCCTCACCGAGGACTCGCGCACAATCAGCTCAGATCGCAGCAGGATCGTGTCAGTGGTATGAATCAGTGTGGAGCCCTTCAGGTGGTTGACCAGGCTGTTAGCGGCCGCTTCGCCCATCTGGTATCCGGGATAGTTAATGGTGGTGAGGTTCGGTTCGATCACCGTGCTTACCGGGTCGTTGTTGAATCCCACCACGGCCACGTCACCGGGTACACGAAGCCCCAGTTTCTTCAGACCGATGATGCAACCAACGGCGCAGGCATCGCTTGCTGCAAAGACGGCATCGGGCCGAGGGTCCATTAGTGCGATAAGTCCGGCAGCTTCCACGCCGGCATCCTGGCTCAGGTTATTGATCAGGACGTACTGCTCGTTGTAGGAAATACCATGATCGGCAAGCGCTTGTTTATATCCCTGCAGGCGGTCCACGTACACATTCCTTTTTATGGGAGCGGTAATGTGCACTATGCGCTTGTTACCGCCATCGATCAGGTGTTTAGTAGCTTCATAGCCCGCCTTGCGGTTATCGATGGTCACATTGGTGGTGCCTTCGTTGTGGGCCACGCGGTCAAAAAAGAGCAGGGGGATATGCTTTTTATAAAAGTTCTCAAAATGCCCCATGTCTTCCGTGTCATAGGCAAGTGAAACCAGCAGGCCATCCACCCGGTTGTTGAACATGGTGCGGGCACTGTCGATTTCTTTCGTAACGGATTCGGACGACTGGCTGATAATAAGGTTGTAGCCGGCAGCATTGAGCACTTTTTCAATACCGGCAATAACGGTGGACATAAAATAGCTGTTCAGCCTTGGAACAATGACACCGATTGTATTGGTTTTCTGGCTACGCAGGTTGCGGGCAAAGTTATTGGTTCGGTACCCCATCTCTTCCGCCAGGTCGAAGATCTTTTTGCGGGTCTTTTTGCTTACCACTGGATCATCTTTCAGAGCGCGGCTGACGGTGGCGCTGGAAATATTGAGTTTACGGGCGATGTCGTAAATGGTGACTTCTTTTTGTCGTAACATACAATCGTTTACAGGTCTAAGTGTCCACTAATTTAAAGATAATTTTAAAAATTATTATGCAATCGGTTGCATTTAGTATAATTTTCTCTAAATTAGTCCTTGCAAAGAAGATTGCATGATTGCTTTATGAATAAGTCTTCCACTGCTTGGCACTATAGGAATCGTTCCCTGCAAGGGCTTTTCACCGGGCTGATGGCCATTGCCACGGGCTTTTCTTCTTTAGCGCAATCCACCCCACCCACATCGGTTTACCTGCAGCCTTCCCAACCGATAGAACAACGGGTCAAAGACCTGGTATCGAAGCTGACACTGGAAGAAAAGGTGCAGCAGATGATGTACAATGCCCCGGCCATTCCGCGCCTGAACATCCCGGCCTACAACTGGTGGAACGAGGCGCTGCACGGCGTGGGCCGCTCCGGAACGGCAACAGTGTTCCCTCAGGCCATAGGGCTGGCGGCCACCTTCAACGACAGCCTGGCATTGCAGGTGGCATCGGTGATCTCCACCGAAGCGCGGGCCATGTATAATGCAGCTGTAAAAAGAGGCAATCATATCCAATATGGAGGGCTTACCTTCTGGACGCCCAACATTAATATATTCCGCGATCCCCGCTGGGGCCGTGGGCAGGAAACCTACGGTGAGGATCCCTTCCTGACGGCCAGCATCGGCGTAGCCTTTGTCAACGGCCTGCAGGGAAACAATCCCCGTTACCTGAAGACGGCAGCCTGCGCCAAGCACTACGCGGTACACAGCGGGCCGGAGCGCCTGCGCCACCAGTTCAATGCCAAGGCTACGATGAAGGACCTGTGGGAAACTTTCCTGCCGGCATTCAAAGCCCTGGTGGATGCCAATGTAGAATCCGTGATGTGTGCCTACAACCGCACCAACGACGAACCCTGTTGCGGCAATACTTATTTATTACAGGATGTTTTGCGCAAGCAGTGGCAGTTCAAAGGACATGTCGTGTCGGACTGCTGGGCCCTGGTGGACTTTTACGAAGGACACAAAGTGGTTCCCAATGCCGTGCAGGCTGCTGCCCTGGCCTTGAACAGGGGTGTTAACCTGAATTGTGGCAGTGTATACTACCCGTCATTGGTAGAGGCTGTTAAGCAAGGTCTGGCCAGGGAGCAACAGGTGGACAGCGCCCTTTCGGTGTTGCTGCGCACTCGCTTTCGCCTGGGCCAGTTTGATCCGCCGGACGCTAACCCGTATAATGCTATCCCGGAAACGGCTGTGAACACCCCCGAACACCGGGCACTGGCCCGCAAAGTGGCCCAGCAATCGGTGGTGCTGCTAAAGAACAATGGGGTGCTTCCTTTAAAGAATAACCTTCAGAAATACTTTATTACCGGTCCGAACAGTGCCAGTGTCGACGCCCTTCTGGGCAACTACCATGGCGTGAACGACCAGATGGCGACCTTCCTGGAAGGGGTGGCCGCGCAGATTGAACCGGGCAGCCAATTGCAGTACCGTCCCGGTATTATGCTCGACCGACCGAATGTGAATCCCATAGACTGGGCTACCGGGGAAGCGAAGAATACCGATGCCACCATCGTGGTGCTGGGCATCACCGGGCTG
>DASWYM010000029.1:0-12055 GCA_036404975.1 Chitinophagaceae bacterium | reverse complement strand
AAGCTCTACCGTGTCAGCCAACTGCATGGGCGACATGAGCTTGCGGTCGACAAGGGCGAGGGTTTGCGAGTAGCTGAACAGGGGGGCCAGCAGAAGGGTGAGTAGAAAAGATTTCATGCCTGATGGTTTTAACGTGTGGTAATGGTTTTCCCCGGTGGAGAAAGTGGTGGTGGTACTCTAGTAGTAACGTTTGAAAAGAGCCTTCGGTATCCCTAATTTAAAGAATATGTACCAGCGGTGCAACAGCACAGGACCTACGGCTCTAATAAAGGATGGCATCCACTCACTACTGAATACTCTTCGCTCATCACTCACCCTCCTTACTCATTCTCGCATACTCCTTCCTGCCGGCATTCCCATAGTGTTCCATTTCCGCGGCCCAATTTTTATACACATTCCCCCGTAATATCATTGTCGTTCCCAACAAATTCATTTCTTCACATAAACTCTAATCGTATGAACCGAATGTTTACGCGCATGCTGGTGCTGTTCCTAGCACTAACCGTTATGGCTACACCTGTGATCTCCGCCACTCTTCCGGCCCATCCCGCCACTACCGACCCTGCCCCGTCTACCGTAAAGGCAGCGGTGAGTGAGTTCAACAACCTGTCGAAAAAAGAAAAGAAGGAGCGGGTAAAGGAAGTAAAGAAAGCCATCAAGCAGCATAAGGCTGATAAAAGAGCCGGAAAGCAGGCCGACACTAACACCATCCTGCTGGTAATCCTGGCCATCCTGCTGCCGCCGCTGGCCGTATACCTGCACGAAGGGGCTATCAACAACCGTTTCTGGATCTCCCTGCTGCTGACGCTGCTTTTCTGGATCCCCGGTGTGATCTATGCCCTGATCATAATCCTGGGCGATGAGTAAGAAGTGAGCTGATAGCTAGTCATTAAGTCATTAAAGTCAAAAAGTCATTAAGAGCCGGCGTATTCGCTTTCTCCTAATGACTTTTTTATTGGAGGCCCACTGACCCAATGACTTACTGACCTAATGACTCATGACTCATGACTCATCACTCATCCCTCATCCCTCATTCTTCGCCGCTCCTGCCGTCAGGCTTTTGAAGAACGGCTGGATGAGGTCGATGGGCACAGGGAAGATGGTAGTGGAATTATTCTCCACGGCAATCTCGCGCAGGGTCTGCAGGTAACGGAGGGTAATGGCACTGGGTTGCTCGGCCAGCACGCGGGCGGCATCGGCCAGGCGCTGCGAGGCCTGGAACTCGCCCTCGGCAGAGATGACCTTGGAGCGGCGTTCCCGCTCGGCCTCGGCCTGGCGGGCCATGGCACGCTGCATCTCCTGCGGCAGGTCGATCTGCTTTACTTCTACGTTCGATACCTTAATACCCCAGGGATCAGTATGCGAATCAATGATCTGCTGGAGCTTCTGGTTGATCTTGTCTCGCTGTGACAGAAGGTCGTCCAGTTCGCTTTGGCCCAGTACGGAGCGGAGGGTGGTCTGCGAGATCTGCGAGGTGGCAAACATGAAGTTCTCCACTTCCACCACCGCCTTGTTCGGGTAAAGCACCCGGAAATACACTACGGCGTTTACTTTCACCGAGACGTTATCCTGGGTAATTATGTCCTGCGGCGGCACGTCCATCACCACGGTGCGCAGGCTCACCTTCACCATCTTGTCGATAATAGGGATTAGCAGTATCAGACCCGGCCCCTTCACCCCTACCATGCGGCCAAGGCGGAAGATCACGCCACGCTCATACTCGCGCAGGATGCGAACAGCGTTGCCCAGGATGATAAGTCCCAGGAGAACAATAACAATAGTAAACACAGGTACTTGCTCCATATATATTGATTTATTGATTGCAGATTGCAGATTTTAGATTGCCGGTTCCTCTTCATCTGAAATCTGCAATCGCCAATCTAAATTCTATATTGGTTCCACCGCCACACTCAACCCCTCCAGCGCCACCACCTTCACCTTCTCTCCTTTCTCTATAGAACGTCCTATCGAGCGTGCCTGCCATATCTCGCCGTGCACCAGCACCGTACCGATGGGATTTAGCGCACCCAGCGACTCTCCCTCTTCGCCCACCATACCTTCCAGCCCAGAAACCGGACGAGCCTTCTGTGCCCGCAGGCCCATACCCACCACGAATAGGAAAAAGAAAGTAGTGACCAGCACGGCCGGTATCACCACCGAAAGCGACAGACGCACCGCATCGAATGGCGACTGTGGTCGTATAAGCATCAGGGAACCGAGCAGCAGCGCCACCACTCCTCCTATGGCCAGCATGCCATGGCTAACCACCTTGATCTCGAGGAGGAAAAGCACCAGTCCAAAGATGATCAAGGCCAGCCCCGCGTAGTTGATGGGCAGCGTGTGCATGGCATAAAAAGCCAGCACAATAGCGATGCCTCCTATAATACCCGGCAGGATGGCCCCGGGGTTATAAAGCTCGAACAGGAGGCCATAAAAGCCCAGCATCAGCAGTATATAGGCAATATTGGGATCGGAGATAATATCCAGCAAGCGCTCGGCCCAGCCCATTTCCCGGGTCTCTACTTTGGCGCCCCTCGTACGCAGGGTCACCAGCCCCGAAGACACTTCCACCGTGCGGCCGTCGATCATATTCAGCAGGTCGGCCGTACGGGGAGCAATAGTATCGATGACACGCTGTTGCAGGGCCTCGCGCTCCGACACCGAGATGGAGTTACGCACGGCGTTCTCGGCCCACTCGAGGTTGCGGTTCCGCTTTTCGGCAATAGCCCGGATAAAAGCCGCCGCATCGTTGGTGGTCTTTGTATTCATCACACTGTCGGTGCCTCCCTGCATGCTCACCGGGTGGGCAGCGCCAATGTTGGTACCGGGAGCCATCGCTGCCACATGCGCCGCCAGGGTAATAAACACACCGGCCGAACCGGCATGCGCCCCACCGGGCGATACATATACCACCACGGGCACCGGCGCTTCCAGTATATCGGAGACGATCACCCGGGTCGACTTCACCAGTCCGCCGGGCGTATTGAGGTGTATTAGGAGGCACTCGGCTTCCCGACGGTGTGCTTCTTCAATAGAGCGTTTGATAAAGCCTGCCGTCACGGGATTGATGCTGCCTTCGACCTTGATCTGCATCACTTCCTGGGCCGGGAGACGTCCCGGTAGAAGTACCAGCAACAGACAGAAAAACCATACACGTTCCATATGAAAGCCCCGGGCTTTAGGATGAATGATAAAAGCCCTGCTGTAATTTACGCAATAACCGGGGCAATGGCAAATGGAAAGAGTCAGGAGTCTCGAGCCGGTAGTCAGGAATCGAAAGTCCTGACTCCAGACTCCTGACTCCAGACTCCTGACTCCTGACTCCAGACTCTCTCCCTACGCCGTAAAGGCCACGGCTACAATGGTAATAATCATGATGAGGGTGACCGCCCACACAAAGAAAGCAATGCTGTTGACGATAAGCGCCACCACGGCATTTTGCTGATAGAGTTGTACCACGCGTTTCATAGGTAGTGTTTTAGGTTAACGATAATGGTGTAGCCGAAAATTACTACCCTCCATGGCAACCCGAAAGCAAAACGGGAAAAATCATCCCAAATCACCAACTACTACGCGGAGAAGCCGTATGTTTTACGGCGTAGAAACACACTTCACCCTGGCTCTTTCATTTTGGCAGAGGAAGTGTGGCTGACACAAACAGTTGTGAATAATGTTACATGGATTTGCCAGGTGAGTGGAAAACCTGTACAGTAGATGCGTCAGCCGGTAGCTGAGCAGTAGAAAAGCCGGCCTTTCAGGTCGATAAGTCCTATGTTCATGCATAAACTAATAATTATCAGACTTCTGTACCTGTTAATACCGCAGAGCTACTCTTTAATAATCTCTTAAACTTTTGTTTAAATGTGGGGCGGGGGCACTGTTTTTGTACCATTAAATGGCAGGAAATGAGCGTATGGAGTTGAAAACTGTGGTATATTACCGTAATGCCTATGCACACTTTGTGATTACCCGTGAACACAAAGGAGTTTACTGTGCCGACCTGTTGGAATACGACGGCCTTGAAAACTTAGCACCCCCCTCCTGCATCATCCTTGTAAGGGGTGAGCGTAAATGGTGGGGCAGTGCCGCAGACGACGAATTGGTCTACTCCCTATCCAATGCCATTACCGCCCTTCCCGAAAGCGACCTATTCTACAAAGAACGCAATACCTCCACGGACTTTACCGAAGAAAGCACCTGACCTTTTCCGTATAAATGCATAAAGGCACCGTATTTGTGATGGCTTGCCCCTAAACCCTTGGTTATGGACTTTACCTGTGCAGTTTGGTACCAGGACGCGTTAGCTCATTACTACGTTTCACAGCGCAATGCCCGCATATTTGAAGCCCGGCTGTTGCATTGCATCACGCCACCTCGTGAGCAGCACCCACCCCAGAAGGTAGTTATCACCCGCTACCACCAGCAATGGCAGGGCGATGGCGCCAACGATGAGCTGGTCACCGGCATTGGCAATGCCATCGACCAGAACCTCTTCGTTGCAGACTGGAACTAGCCCCTTTTCCATCAAACATTGTTAGAGAATTCATTATTTATAGGCCTTAGTGTTGAAACTGGTACGCTCATTGTTTTTCACTAAGCCACTTACTTAAATGTGTTCCTATGTTTTGTGCAGTAAAGAATCCCTACCGGGTTAAAGTAAGCTTCGATGGCAAGCAGGTACATGTGAAGTCCCTGGAAGCCGATGAGCGTAAAGGCCTGGTGTCGCGCACCCTGGCCCGGTGCGAAGAGTTCCTCGCCCAGGTGTTTTTACAGGAGCGCCGTCCCAAGGACGCCCTGATGAGCCTCACCCATTTCTTCCGCCAGCGCGGTTGGGATATCGTGCCGGAGCAATAAGGCCCGCCAGCCACCGCTTCCTTTTGACTATGAAGCACTTCGACCCGCACCAAAACGTGTCCAAACCCTCTTTTTCGTAGAACTACGAGGCCATTAACCGCAGGTTTACCAGCCTCTAAGTAATTACCCTGATGAAAAATTAGGGCATTACTGCCATTGTCTGGTAACCCGGCAGAACTTACTTTTGTGTCAGAAGTTGATTGATCAACACATCAATCCAAGCATCCAAACATCCAATGAACAACCGCCCCGCTAACCACGGGGTCCAATAATCCGGAAAAACCAGTTCGCGTCCACGAACAACCTTGTCCAGATATCCAGAAAAACCAGAAAATCCAGTATCAATCAACTTCTTCTTTTTTCCAATATCCGGTAAAAGACCGAACCTCCAATTCGTAAGAAGAACCAATAGCCATCCAAACATCCTTTGACAAGACTAAGGCGTCCGTAGTCCCATGAAATATACACTACAAGACACTTTTCCACGCCTTATCATACTGGTCCCCTCTATTTGGAGGGGACTTTTTTTTACGTGAGACGTGAAAGGTGAAACGTGAGAGGGGCAGTCCATAGTCGATGGGCCGGTCCTTAGCAGGGTCAATAAGCCATTGGGTCATATTGAGTCATGTCAACCACCGCCTGAAACAGCTTAAAGGAGAGCTCGGGAGTCATTGGCCGGTAGGTGCCGAGCTTTGGAATACCCCGATCTTTAGCCGGAGAAGAGCACAAAGCTCCGGAGGAGCGCCATGTATCTACAGGAGGGCTGCCGGCCATTAGAGCGCCTGGCACGAAAGGAAGCCCCCACTCCGTCAGGACGGGCGTGTTTGAAGGAAGTCCAATAAAATAGAAATGCGGCTCCGTAGAGCCTGTTCGCCGTCCGCCTCAGGAGGATGCCGCGTTGGAGGTCAGCCTCTATTTTACAGGAAAATGGGTGTCGTATACTTGTCAGATATCCCTCCGGGGGATCATTCCCCTTTTGAATGCTCTCTGCTACAAACAGGTAGCCGCTACGCGGCAGAGACCCTACGACACCGAAATCCTGGCAGGTGGTGAGGGCGTAAGGTGTTGTCCCTGCAGGGCAAGGCTCCTTCGTGTGCTGGTTGGCTACCGACCTTTGGTCCCTCCGGGACCGGGATGGCCTCCAAGGTCGAGGTCCTGCCATGGACCATGGACTATAAACTATGGACTCCCTCTCTCATGTCTCACGATCCCTCATTCACCATTCACCACTCACCATTCACCCTATAAAAGAGAGAAGCCCCTGTATGCTGTCAGGGGCTTAAGGTTGAACTGTATAAATTGTAGGAGGACACAAAAATAGACCGCCGGGGGGTCCCCTACCGCTGACCTGTATCAGGAAGAAACATGATCTTTCTCCTTTTTCAGCTTTACGCATTCCTCTATTGACATACAGTTCCCTTGTCGATTCTCCGGAAAGGAAAGCCAGGGCAGGAAAATAACCATATGAAGCACGGGAAATGGAGCAGGAGAAGGAAGAAAGGAATTTACGGCGACCGGGTCATTTCAGTCCCACCCCTCGAAAAGGAAGGGATTTAAAAAAGAAAAAGCCCCTAAAAGAATAAAGGGGCGACTGTTATGATTTTTATTTGCCTAAGACGATACAAAGGTAGCGCCGCCCGGGGCATCTGTTTTGTGAGTTTAGTCAGTAGAAAATATGATTACAAACAAGAACTAAGGGGTTAAAAGCAGTGTCTGTCCTGATTTTTGGTGCATCCCGGCCCAAAATCATTCCCCTGGCCCGTCCCCTCGTATGTCCACACGCCTTTATCTGTAACGCAAAGACGTTCAACCCCGCAGGCCGGCAACCGCTGTCCCACCGTCGCCTTACCGTTCATAAAGATCCTGCGTATTTGTTCGCTTTCTTCGACCGTCCAGCCCCCGGCACTTGCATTTTTACCTCATCCGTATTATGTTTGCACAGCCATTATTATCTCCACTATCCTGGAACAAGCCCCATCCAGATCCGGTCATCCTAAGCTAACCAGCCTTTTGCCTGAACCCTCTTAAAGCTACTAAAATGACCAAAACAAGAATCCAGCTGTTCTTAGCTGCTATGGTACTGCTGGCCACCTGCCTCTCCGTGTACGCCTTTACCGAGATCCCCGATCACGCCAAAAGCAAAGACACCCCCGCCGGCAAAGATGCCCTCATCCAGGGACAAGGAACCTATACCGATGGCACCACCTCGTGGAGCTTTAGCGTGGACGCCGCCCAGCAAAGCAACGGCGTCATTAAAGGCACCATGCAGTGGGAGCAGGGCGATCAGCGCCGCTCCATCACCATCGACTGCATGAAGTTCGATGGCTCAATCGTTTACCTGTCTGGAAAGGACAGTGCGGCCCGTCCCGTGACCTTTGTGCTGTACGACTCCTGGGAATCCCGCCGTTCCGACCTGATCAGCTCACCTATCGAAGGAATTGGCTGTAGCGGCGATGTGTATTCCGCCACCTACTCGTTCAACCGACTGAACACCGGAAAACTCCACGTAATGGAACCCTAAAGCGGGTTTTGTACGGATAACTCAAGTTTCATAAAAGCTAAGGCGCCCTTGTGGGCGCCTTTCGCTATCGCAGATGACGCTGATTACTATCGCAGATTACATTGATTATTATCGGGGATGACGCCGATGAGAAAGGAGGGCACTGATAGGCAGGGCTTCTATTAAATTCTTAACCTAATCCCTAATCCCCAGTCCTTAATTCCTTCTAAGCCCACTTGGAGTTAAGCTGAGTATACTCTGAGTTTACTCTGAGTATAAGCTGAGTATAAGCTGAGTCTATAGGACTCAGAGTAGACTCAGGTAAAACCCGGGTCAAACACGGCTTAAACTCTGCGCAGCCACGAATGACCCAATGACTTATTGACTTACTGACTTACTTGCTTATGCCGCACAAAAAAAGACCAGCCGCTTCCGACTGGTCTTTATCAATAGTATAAGATACTCTTCTCCCGCTAATTGCATTAAATCCTCCTCCATTCCCGCTCAGACATTATCTCACCGTGAAAGTGAACGTCGTGGCGGCGGGCCTGCCTTCTTTGTCGAGGCCCTGCAACACACCGAGGTACCGGCCCTTGCCGTCGGAGGTGTAGAAGCTGAGGGCGGTGGAGCCCTGGTCGCCGGTGCTGATGTCGGGTTTCCACAGCAGGGTGGTGCGCAGGTCGGGAATGCGGCTGGCGAGTTGGGCGGGCGTTTCGTAGGCGGGGGCATAGAACTCGCGCTGCAGCTGCAGGCCCTCGTAATTCACCATCAGCACGCGGGGGTCGAGGGCAAAGCCTTCGAGGTTGCCGGCATAGGTGGTGAACGAAGCCACGCCCTTGAAGTAGTATGGCCCCAGCAGGTAGCCGCGGGCGATCACATCGAGCCGGCGCACCTTGTGGGGATCGTATTCGAAGATTTTGTTCTTGTCCACCAGGGGCACGCCATCCACCAGCACCAGCACATTGTCCTCGTAAAACTCGCGGCGGTCCTCGTCGAGCATGCGCAGGTGGAGCTTGCCGCCGCGCAGCAGCACATTGATGGGGGTGACGTACTCGCGCAGCACTTCCTCCATGGTAGTAAAGCGGGTGTACTCGTCAAGGGGATAGGTATAGTGGCCCTTGCCGTAGAAGGGCAGGGTATCGCCCAGGGCGGGGGCGGCAAAGCGGCGCAGGCTGTCGCCGCGGTACACGTTCTGTGCCTGCATGGCAATACTGTGGGCCTCGAGGAGGCCGGGGGCAGCGGCCAGCCTGAAGGGCGGAAGGCTGTCAGTAGAGAAGCGGGCTGAGAAGGGCGACAGCAACTCAAACCGGTAGTGGCTTTCATTAGGGGTGTTGGTCTGCAGCACCAGCTCGCTGGCGCCGTACACGTCCTTTACATCAAAGCGCACGATGCCCGCCGGATCGCTCTGGGCGGCATGGAAGCGGAAGTGCAGCCCCGGTACCGACAGGAAGGCCGGCACGCCGGCTGCCGGAGCCCCGGTGCGGCTGTCTATGATACGGGCGCGCACCAGGTGCCCGTTGTACTCCAGGGGATACTCCGGTGCGGAGGCCCGTGCAGGAGCCTGCCTGGGAAGCAGGCGCCGCCAGCCGTGGGTCAGCAGGAGCAGGTCGGTGGCCTGTTCCACCTCGGGGGTGGCAGCACTGAGGTAGTAGCCCGGTGATTCCACCACGCCCTTCAGCTCGGAGGTGAGCCACAGGTAGGAAGCGATGTCGGCAGGGCTGCTGTCCTGCAGCGAGTCGAGACGGTACACCGACAGCGACAGGTCGGCCTGGGCCACGCTGCCTTTGGGGTCCGAGCTTTGGATGGCCAGCGATACCTTGCTGCGCGGGGCGTATTGCGGCCCATCACTTTTGGCGCTCAGTGTAAATCCTGTTACGGGGCGTTTAAAGTACAGCCGCTCGCCCACCGCTTGACCGTTCCGGTCGAAAAGAGTGAACTGGGAGACGCCTTCCGCCAGCGCCTTCTTATCGATGGAGAAAACAGCAGTCCCCTCATTCAGGGTAGCCCTGTCGGTGCCTTTGGCTACCCCGCGGGTGTGGGTGAGCAGGTACACGGGCCCGCTGGCGGCGCCGGGGTCATTGCTTTGCACGGTAAGCTTCAGCCTTCCGCTTCCCTCTTCGGCCAGGCTGAACGTATAGCCCTGTGCGGCCGCGGCCGGCAGGGCCTGGGTGAACTGCCCGCCATCGGCTGTTGTCATTACTGCCTTGTACGCCTGTCCTGGCTGGGGACGCAAGGTGAAAGCGCCCATCCCGAACCGCTGGGTAGCGAAGGAGGCCACCGTGTCGCCGGCGGGACCTACGACCACGCCACTTCCCTCCACGCCCTTCCCGGTGCGGTCGGTGAGCTTAAAAGCCAGGCGGCTTTCCAGCCCCTGCACCATCTGGCCTCCTTCCGGAAAGAAGGTGGCGGCATAGGCTGGCACCGAAGGGGTGCCCTTCTCTTCCAGGTTCTTTAAAGGATTGATGATGGTCACCACCTGCTCAAAGTAAGCCTGGGGCCCTTGGTTCTTCATCCACGAGGTGTAGCCCCTAAGCCGGTAATTGCCGCTCGACAGCGACAGTGGCAGGTGGATAGAGCCGCCGGCCGTGCCCTGCAGGTCGATCTTAACCTGCGCCACCGGCGTATTGGCGCGGTCGAGGATATCGACATAGGCGACTTTGCTGAGATCGAGTGGTCGGTGCAGCAGGGCGTCCACGTTATAGACCTTGAGCCACAGGATCTCGCCCGCCATGTAAGTGCTTTTGTCGGTATGCACATATACCTTCTCCTGCAGGCCGGTGGCGGTGCGGGCCGCCTCTACGGTTGCCGGCAGGCCGGGCTGGGCAGTGGCGGCAGCTCCCCCCAGCAGCAGGAGGGCGGTTGTGTACCATCGAATAATAGTATGCTGTTTGTTCATCATGGTCCTTAATATTCTACCAGAAAGAAGGTTTTTTAGTGGTGCCGCCCCGGCTGGTACAATCCACGCATTCGTCGTCGGAAGCGTACCAGCCGACAATGATCCCGGGATTGTTCGGGTGGTAAGCCGCAGCGTAGGGCTGATGGTCCGGGCCCAGGTACATTTCAATATCCTGGGGATTATTGGCCACCACGGAGGTGACACAGAACTGGTACCACTCCCAATGCGGTATTTGCATGCGGGCAATAAACATCCGCTTTTGCTGTACCGCCGAGGCGGTCAGAAAGCCGATCACCATCTCCCCCGGATCACTCACCGAGTGGATGTTGCCCTTAATATCGGAAGGCTGGGGGTCGAAGATGGAGCCCAGGGTCTCGGAGTTTTTCCGCATCAGGTCCAGGTACTCGTACGCTTCTTTGGAGAGGGTGTATTGCCGCACCAGGATACTATAGCGGAAGGCCAGCTTTTCATGGGCCGGGGGAATGATCAGCAGGGGGTGCTCGCTGATGATATCACCGGCCAGCTTGGCCGAGGAGCCAAGCACGATAGAGGTGGAGGCCTGCGTCTTCCAGCAAACCGAGATATCTTCTTGGGGCAGCTTGCGCGGCACCACCGTGGTGGGACTGCCCTTCTTCCAGGCTGACCTGAAGTTGGAGCGGATCTCCCAGGTTTCGTCCCACTCCCAGCGGTAATAGCGGCTATCGTTTGCCGGGTTGTGGGTAGAGGCATAAATGCCCACCCCCCCGGTCACTTCGCGCCAGCTGAGGCTGTCGATGGGCGGGTTGGTTTTCACCGTCACATAGTCGGAGAGGTATTCCTTGCCCGTGGCCGTGCGGATGCGCAGGCGATAGTCCCTGCCGGTCTGCAGGTGGGGCAGGAGGGCCCGGTAGCGGCCGAGGCCCCAATCGGTAAGGGCAACCGACGAATTGTCTTTCCCCTCCACGGTGAGGCGGGCCCGCAGCTCGGGGTTGAATACCACCGTATCGGTCAGCTCCACCGCCCGGCTCAGCGAGATGGTGGTCGTGTCGCCCTGTACGAGGTGCCCCTCCACCACCAGGATGGTCTGGTCGGCAGGGCGCAGCCCCGGCTCGTATGTGTCTTTGCATCCGCCCATAACCAGCAGGGTGGCCGCACTGAGCCCTGCGTACAGCAACCTGCGGCCCGCCAGCCCATACCGGGAGCGCCCCGTCCGGGAACCGGCAGGCAGGATCGGGGTGTGGCTGTTTATGGTGCGGCAGGGTTGCGACATGACTGTTACGAAGGTTTTACCAGAACGACGGTTTTTGGGTGATGCCGCCCCGCGACGTGCAGTCCACGCACTCGTCGTCGGAAGCGTACCAGTGGGTAATCAGGTTAGGATTAGCAGGGTGGTATTTGGGCGCAATGGGCGGATGATCGGGTCCCAGGAACGCTTCGATGCTATCGGGGTTGTTCAACACCTCACGGAGGATACAGAACTGGTACCAACCCCAGTTGGACAGCTGCAGGCGGGAGATAAAGATCCGCTGCTGCCGCACTTCCGAGGCAGTCACAAAGCCGATCACCGGCTCCTGCGGATCACTTACCGAGTAGATGTTGCCGCGGATCTCCGAAGGCTGGGCATCAAAGATGGAGCCCATCGACTCGGAGTTCTTTTTCATGAGGTCCAGGTACTCGTAGGCATTTTTGGAAAGCGCGTACTGCCGCACCAGGATACTATAACGGAAGGCCAGCTTCTCGTGGGCCGCAGGAATAAGCAGCAGGGGCTGCTCGCTGATAACATCCGCCGCCAGCTTGGCCGAGGAACCGAGGTGAATGGAGGTGGA
>DASWYM010000028.1:0-3743 GCA_036404975.1 Chitinophagaceae bacterium | reverse complement strand
AGCAGGTGTCACCGGTTGGCGCATAGAAGGTGAATTGCCGCCTTTGCCCGGACAGGACCGGTCGTTGGGTGTTGCCGGGCCGGTCACCGGTGTCGTTCTGGATTTTTTTGTAATAGGTGGAGGCGCCAACTTCCCGGACAGCATGCCCTGGCTGGGTGGGAAAAAAAAGTATTACAACGAAGTGTATGTGCTCCGCAAAGGCGAAAATGGGACCTTACAGCCCTACAAAGTATACCAACTTCCTTTTCCAATCGCCTATGCAGCCAATGTGACCCTGCCCGGTGGTATAGTAAGTGCCGGGGGCGATAATGAACAGGGCGTGTCCGGCAAAGTGCTGCTGCTCCGGTGGGATAGCCCTGCAGATAGCCTGGTGATCAGCTACCTCCCAGATTTGCCCGAGCCGGTAACGAATGCGTCTGTAACGGCTATAGGTAACGTAGTTTACCTGGCTGGCGGAGAAACAGCAACCGGGGTATCACAAAGGTTTTATAGCTTAGATACGGGCATTCCTAATGGGGGATGGGAGACCTTGCCGGATTTGCCAAAGCCGGTATCGCATACGGTTATGGTAGCACAGTCGGACGGGGATACCCCCGGAATTTACCTGGTGGGTGGAAGAAAGAGAAATGCCGGCAGTACCAGCGACCTGTATTCCTCGGTATTCCGGTACGATCCAAGGACGAAGGATTGGAGTCCACGGCGCCCGCTGCCTTACAGCTTATCGGCCGGAACAGGGATGGCTACAGGTGAAAATGGTATCCTTCTGTTTGGTGGCGACAGGGGAGAGACCTTCCACAAAACCGAAAGCCTGATCGCTGCCATCGCTAAGGAGACGGACGAGCAACGGAAGAAAGAATTAAACGATCAAAAGATTGCCCTGCAATCCGGTCATCCTGGCTTTAGCCAGGAGGTCCTACGCTACAATACAAAAGAGGATGCCTGGACAGTTGAAGGAACCCTTCCTTTTGAAACGCCGGTAACAACTACAGCCGTGAAGTGGGGGAGCGAGGTGATCATCCCCAGTGGTGAAATAAGGGCAGGAGTCCGCACATCGCGGATCCTGGCAGGCAGACTGAAACATTAATTATAATCGATACACTTTGCTAATGAAGTACTCGAAAAATTATCCCTGGGTAGTCGTAGGCTTATTATGGATGGTAGCCCTGCTGAATTATATGGACCGCCAGATGTTGTCCACCATGAAGCCTTCCATGCAGGTGGATATTGCCGAACTGCAATCGGCTACCAATTTCGGGTACCTGATGGCCATCTTCCTCTGGATCTACGGGTTGATGAGTCCTGTGTCCGGTATTATTGCCGATAAATTCAATCGCAAGTGGCTCATTACCGGGAGTCTCTTTGTGTGGTCGGGTGTAACCTTTGCCATGGGCTATGCCACCACCTTTGAACAGCTTTACTGGCTCAGGGCCATAATGGGTGTCAGCGAGGCTTTGTATATACCGGCCGGTCTTTCCCTTATTGCCGATTTCCACCAAAGCAAAACCCGGTCACTGGCCGTGGGCATTCATATGACCGGGCTTTATATGGGACAAGCCCTGGGTGGCTTTGGAGCCACGATCGCGAACCGGTATTCCTGGCAGGAGACCTTTCACACCTTTGGCATGATCGGCATTGTATATTCCCTAGTACTGATCCTCTTTCTACGAGAATATAAAAGCGGGGAAAAAGAACCTGTATTGGCCGGAAGAAATGGAAGGGTACCTAAATCCTCCATATTTAAAGGTCTTGGACTGTTGCTGACCAACGTGTCCTTCTGGGTTATCCTGATCTACTTCGCTATTCCCAGCCTGCCAGGGTGGGCGACCAAGAACTGGCTGCCAACGCTTTTTGCCGAGAATCTCGGTATTGATATGTCGAGAGCCGGGCCGCTGTCGACCATCACCATTGCCGCTTCTTCCTTCCTGGGCGTCATCTTCGGGGGTATACTATCCGACCGCTGGGTACAGCGCAACCTGCGGGGGCGCGTCTATACCAGTGCCATTGGTTTGGGACTAACCATTCCCTCGCTGTTCCTATTAGGTTTTGGCGATTCGCTCTTTCATGTAGTCGGCGCCGCTTTTTGTTTTGGCTTTGGCTTTGGCATGTTTGACGCGAACAATATGCCCATCCTTTGCCAGTTCGTGTCATCTAAATACAGGGCTACGGCCTATGGACTGATGAATATGACCGGTGTGTTTGCCGGGGCCTTTATTACCAACCTGCTCGGCAAGTCAACCGATGCTGGCAACCTTGGGAAGGACTTTGCCATGCTGGCAGGCATTGTGCTGGTCGCTTTACTTATTCAGCTTTATTTCCTGCGTCCTAAGGCCAACGATTATGTTGATGCCGTAGAGCCTAAAACTCCTGAGCCTTTAGGCGCACAAGTACATAATTAAAACCCATGAGAAAAATACTTATAGCTTATTCAGGGATGTTATTATTAATGCTGGCGACTGCCTGTTCTTCTGCCCAAAAGGTGCAGCATGCTGCCAGGGTGCAGGTCTTTGTGCAAAACCAGGTGGTTCCCTTGATGAAAGGATTGGATCGTAATTCTTTAATGCGCGTACGGGTTTATGTGCCTAAAGGACAGCAACTGACGGCCCGCTCCCTTCAATTGCAACTGGATAAGGAAGCCATGGCTGCTGTTGAAAGGCTGGAATTGGTAGTACGTGATGATAATCAAAGGAGTCTTTGGGAAAATGCCCGTGTAGTAGCTACTATAACACCTTCCTCTTCCCTCTTGAATTTACCAATAGACACTGATCTGAAACCCGGCCTGCATACCTGGTGGGTTAGTGCCTTATTAAAACCGGGAGCCGATATAGATAAAAAGATATCCCTGCGAGCGGTTAGCTTAACCGGGAGCAACGAAAAGGTATACTCTGTAACCAACAGCAGCGACCAGCCCGGGGAAGCACCCGTATTTACGAGGCGTCTGGGGGTAGCGGTACGCAAGGCCTGGGATGACAGCGTGCATACCTACCGTATACCCGGTATAGCCACTACCGATAAGGGAACGCTTATCGCAGTGTATGACATTCGTTATAAACACTCCGGCGACCTGCCCGCCAATATCGATGTGGGCATGAGCCGAAGTACCGACGGCGGCCGCACCTGGGAGCCCATGCGCAACATTATGGATATGGGCGTCCCGCACGAGAACAATGGGGTGGGTGATCCTGCGGTGCTGTTCGATCCAGCTACCAGGAAAATATGGGTGGCCGCCTTGTGGAGCAAAGGCAACCGTTCTATTGCAGGATCACAGCCAGGACTCTCGCCCGATACCACGGGCCAGTTTGTGCTGGCCAGTTCCGGCGATGACGGGCTTACCTGGTCAGCACCCTACAGCATCACGAGCCAGATAAAGAATCCTGCGTGGCATCTCTACTTCAACGGTCCGGGTACGGGTACGGTTATGAAAAATGGCACGCTGGTGTTCGCCTCGCAATATTGGGATGAAAGCCGGAAGCCTGGTGTCCCTCATTCCTCCATCATCTATAGCGACAATGGTGGAAAGACCTGGAAGAGCGGCACCGGTGCGAAATACAATACTACGGAAAGCCAGGTGGTGGAAACTGTACCCGGCACCCTCATGCTGAACATGCGCGATAACCGGGGACGCTTCCGCAGCGTGGCCACCACTTCCGATATGGGAAAGACCTGGATCGAACATCCTACTTCGTACGAGGCCCTTGTGGATCCTGTTTGCCAGGCCAGCCTTATAAGAGCCGCAATACCCCTGA
>DASWYM010000027.1:0-7789 GCA_036404975.1 Chitinophagaceae bacterium | reverse complement strand
CCTTCCTTTTTTCCCTTTGTATAGGTTCCTTCCACGGCTATGGTGCTGTCGTGAGCATAATAGTCAACGAATTTCCCGGTAAACGTTAAGAGGACGGTGTCCATTCGTGAGATCCTGAAAATGGTCCCGCAAACAGGCTTTACCAGTTGCCACCGGTCATTGTAATAAAAAACCAGCGTGTCAGAACCCTGTTGCCGCATCACTTCATAGATGGAGGTTGGGCGTGCTTCAAAATTGGCCGAGTCCTTAGTTTGAGCATACAGGCTGTCAAACGATAAAACAAAGAATAGTAATGTTAGAAACCTCTTCATAGGTTACTGTCTCTTTTTTTGCAATCTGCCATAAGGTTTCAAGATGTTTCTGCCTGTGACGGCAGCCACTGTTACCATAGCAGGAATAAAGGTATAGCGTAGAACAGTGATTTACAAGCTGACAGTGATCATGCAGGCGTTCTGGCAGGTCCCGCCAAAGTTATCGGCAGGTGTGCAAATACCGCCTATCCGGGGTCTCCGCTTTTAGGTGATAGCAGGCAGGACCCTAGGCAGTCAGCGAAGAGAGCACCGAAGTTCGCAATCCCCATAAGTAGCTGCCGCTTCACCTTTCCGCTCCAGTACGATCACTTTGCGGACCCGCCCTTGAGAAAGCGGTTCACCTCCAGCCAGTACATAAACGCATCGAACCAGCGATTACTCGTTTTGTCGGGATTTCCAAGGCCGAACCCGTGGCCACCATTCTGGTAGAGGTGAAACTCGACCGGTATGCCCGCTTTGTACCACGATTCCACCACCCCGAACTGGCCGCGGAAAAGAAAATCGTCGGAGGCGATCACCGCAAACATGGGAGAAGCGTTCTTCGGCACCTCCACCGGGCCCATCCCGCCATAAACCGGCCCGATAAACGCCAGCTTCATGGTTTTCGAGTGGAGGGTAGAGTGCATCGTTAGACCGGCGCCGGCCGAAAAGCCAATCATGCCGATCCTGGCCGTATCAACACCCCACTCTTTGGCGCGCTTGCGGATGAGGGCGTAGGCCGCCTCGGCGTCCTCCAGCTGGTTCGACAGGTCCATGGGTGCAGGAGCTGGGGGTGTTGCCCTTTTCGAAGTGTCGGAAGAAGCGGCTGTTGCCGGGCGCGGGCGATTCATCCAGGCGGTAAAGTCGTCGAGCGATGCCGGCGTCGGGTGAAGCCGGTACTTGAGCACAAAGGCGGCAATGCCCTGCTCTGCCAGTGCCTTTGCCACGTCCCAGCCCTCGTTGCCCATCGAAAGCCACCGGAATCCGCCGCCCGGTGCCACGATCACCGCCGTGCCGTTCGCCTTGCCCGGTTCAGGGAGAAAGGGGGTGAGGGTAGCCGTGGAGATGTTCCGCGCCATAGGGTCTCCCCACTGGCGGAACCAGGTCTCCGGGGCGGGCTGATTATCGACACCGCCCGTGCCGAGCGGAATGGCACCCGGCTCGGCAGGGGCTTTAAGCGGGTAGATGGTACCGTCCTGCGCCATGGCTGCAGCAGAGAAAAAAAGCAGGGCGGCTAAAATGGCCGGTTTAACCAGGCTTTTAAAGTTTTGGGTCATGATGATGTGGTTAGTATTCAGATCCTAAATATTTCTTTTGTGGCAGCACTTCTCACCCGGCCCGCAACTTAGTTAAGCAGAGAAATATAGAAATACTGCTCATTCTTTTGCAAGCCATAGGTCGCAGGGCTGGGCCTTAACGTACGGCTAACGGTTCCAGGTGTTTCTGCCTCTGGCGGCAGGCCCTGTTACCCCAGGCGGAATAAAGGTATAGCGTAGCACAGGGATTTGCAAGCTGACTGTGATCATATGTCCATTATAGTAGAACACACCAGCATTCGCCGATTATTCACCGCTCCCCTGGGTATCCGCTTTTTGGTGATATCCGGGCGGGCAGCGCGAATTTTCCATTTGTTGATCCTGCTGCACCGGAAAATTATCAGGGATTGCGTAATTTAAAAAGAAAAAGCAATGAGTACCATCAGGACCCAATCTTACCTGCAGGAAATGAATGCAGAGCACAGAGCCACGCGGGCCTGCCTCGAAAACATTCCCGAAACCCTTTACGATTATAAGCCCCATCCAAAATCAATGAACCTGGGTTACCTGGCCTTATTGGTCGCCGAAATCCCCCTGTGGATCAAACATATGATCGTGGAGGGCGAGATCGACCTGGGTAACTTTAAGCATTTCACGCTTTCAAACACAGCGGCGCTGGTAGACCATTTTGAAGAAAACATGGAAGCGGCAAGGAAAGCTTTGCAGGAAGCAACTGATGAACAACTGGAAGCTCCTTTTTCCTTAAAGGCCAATGGCCAGCTTTTATACACGGCTCCCAAAATAGTGGATATCGGCGTTACCCTTAATCACTGGGTGCACCACCGCGGGCAACTAACCGTGTACATGCGCTTGAATGATATTGCTGTTCCATCGATTTATGGACCGTCTGCGGATGACAAAACCTTTTCAGCGCCCCAATGAGTCAACCAAAGAGAAGGGGAAAGTAAAGGCTCCATGCGTTAGAAGTTTCTAAATTTTTTTCTGCGCTCTCCCGCACTATTGGCTAACGGGGTTCTCAGGTGTCTCCGCCCATGTCCCGTCAGTTGTGCTAAAGATAAACGGTTTACCAAAGAAAGGAATGCCATAGAATCAATAGCGGAACCTAGCGAGAAACACCCATGTTGTGGGTTCGTAGTATTCTCCATTACTCTTTGTTCATGGAGAGAGTTTTTCAACCATCTGATCCACAAACCCGGACCAATTCTTCGAGAAGTTTCTTTCAATAATTGACGATTCATCTTCGCCAGCCATCCTCGACAAGATCATAAAACTAAACAATGCATGTCCCCTGTTTTTCCATCTTGCCATTTCAATCACAGAAGGCATAGCATGCTTTATAATTTGTTCCAAAAGATCTTTGTCTTTGCTCCGTGTTAACTCAACAAGAACCATGGCACCCTTGTTTCTATCCGTCCACGAAACCGAATTCAGCAAGTCTATAAAAGGCGCTACGGGTATGATCACCTTGACTTCCGGGTGCTCTGCAAGATAACCGGCCAAAATGCTTACCGCACGGGTGGCATTATTGCGCACATTTTCATCTGCATCTTTTATGGCATAAAGCAAATGTTCCGCTACTTTCCTTTTATCGGAGGCGTAAGCAATCACCTGGGCTGCTGCTGCTCTATGTTCTGCATCTTTAGAATACTTCAAAACCTTTGCTAATTCCTGAAACTTTTGTTGAGCAAACACCATAAAGTTTGCTTGTTCATTTCTGGCAGCTGCGTAAGTAAGTAAAGAATAGCCATTAACATATTCTTCGGAAGCCTCCCCTTTAAGGGCAGCTATTCTCACTTGCTGGTTGAAGTTCCGGTAGGCGCTGATAATTTCATCGGGCAAACGCACATTTTGTTTTGGCGCCGGTCGGTATTGTAAACTATTGGAATCACTTTCCGCAATGCCTATATAAAGTGAATAGCCGTTGTCAGCATCACAACAAATTGGGTTCACGGTCGCCTGTGTGATGCCAGGGATACGTTTAAGTATTGAAATAATACTGTCTGGCTGAAAGGCTGCAGGATTGATGCTGTCGCCTTCCTTTATAGTTAAGTAAGAAAGAATACTATCCGACCGTATCTTTCTATTTCCATAGACATCTATAGTAGAGATTTTTGTTGACTGTGCCCATGCAATACCATGGACGATAAGTAAACTGGCAAACAGCAATATCTTCTTCGAGACCCTCAATTGTACATTGGTTTTCTGATGCAATTGTTGTATGACACAACGGAACAGGTATTTGTGAAGTGGCTATAGTCCGCGTACCTGCTGCTTCACTGAACCCATACCGATGATTATTTGTTTGGAGTAGAAAGATAGTTCAGGAGCAGCCATTTTACAAACCCGGCTGTTAGCCGCTTTGTGGCCTTTAGGGTAGAGCATACTTTGTGATGGGTTCAACCACTTCATACACGAAGTAGACTACTGCCATCAAGGAAACATATAGAAGAGCAATAAAGGCCAATGTTGACAACAGACCCTTCCTTTCTGCCCAATGTAAAACCCCTGTTATCAATAAGGCAACTAAGGAGCTTATAGCAAGAACTCCGGTTATTAAAAGGTAGAAGTAAAGAAATGTGCCCAGTTCAACATCCTTTTCTACATAAAAAGCAACACACAGCAGAAGTCCAATTATACAGGCTACAATGGAGCTCCTCCTGATGATTCTTTGTACAAGTAAAGTTCTCATGAATGTATTTTGTGTCAACTAACGGCTACCGTACAGCTCCGTACCACGGAGGCTTCATCGTGGGCGCTCCGCACCCGACGAAGCCTTTTTTGTTAGCGGCTATTGATGTGCGAACACAACCATATAAGCCCAGCGATGATACATCTCTTTTTAGGGTTTTGTGTCACCTAAATGAATCTGGAAACCCAGGCCTGTCATCCAGGAGGTGTTTGCATCATCAAAGCCCTTGTATTTGCTGTGCCGGTAACTGGCCATAAGTTCCAAAGCGATACCTGGGGTCAGGAACAACGCGGGCCCGGCCGACAAGCCATATCCTTTCTCCGTGTGTTTTGAAGATCCGGCCGGATCCAGGGGATTACCACTATAGCTTTTCACCTGGGATCGTCCATAAAAGTAAGAAGCATCAACAAAAAGGTTGAGCTTTTGCTTGGGGGAAAGCAAATAATACCGCAGGAAGGGTGCCAGCGCCTGTGCGTTTACCCGGTAATAACCATCTTCGGGCAACTGGTAAATGAGCTTACTAAAACCAATATTAACCCTTATGCCACCTGCGAGTTGATCCATAAAAAAATAGCCGGCATTGGGTGCAAAAACAACATCGGTTTGCCTGGATGTATGGACACCATTCGTTTGCTTTTTACTACTGAAGTAGCTACTTCCTCCCATCAATAGCTGTCCCTCGTGAATCTGGGAAAAAGCAGTACCGAAAGAAACACAGAAAGTCACAATAAGTAAAAGTTTAGTCATTGGCTGTGGTTTATAACCAACAAAATAGAAGGTAAAAAGTAAACAAAAATCTAAAGTCTAATGTATAACAAGAAGGATGGCTACTAAGGCGTCAATTGAGCGTAGGGCAAAAGTTATACAAACAGTATGAATCAAACCAAAGTAACTCTCAAAATAGCCAACTAACGTTGGCCAGCTTGGTATTGTGGCGATATGCATTGTGGCGTCTGGCCACAACTGAAGCCGATGGATGAACTAATGTACATGTTTTATTGTATTGCTCAAAAGTGTTCAGTCAAGCTGGAACTGCTGATGAGTAGCCATTTGTTGAGGATGATTTATTCTTCCAATCGTCATAGCGCCAAGCCGAATGCTAGCGGTTCTTGTTCTCTTTCGTAAGTATCGGTCGTCATTTCTTTTCGGCCTTTTTGTCAAGAAATTTCTCAATCATTGGAACTACCAAATCGCTTTCTTTAAAGTCGGGTGTTATGGTTGTAATCTCTCCAATGTATTGGCCGTGTCCGCCTGGAATTATTGCCAATTCAGAGTTTGCAATTTGTCGGTGCAATTCAATAGCGTGTTCGGGAGTAATTACGTCTTTGTCGCCTATAATAATTAAAGTCGGTGCTTTTATAGATTTGATTTGTTCGTCTGGAATGTCTTTAAAGTTTACTATTCGCTTTACATCTCTGTAGTGCATGACTTGTAAACCATTCGGATCTGCTGCCACTTTTTTATAGCCGTCTTTTAGTTGTGCCGGCATATTTTCCAACTTGGCTTGCGACATAAAACCCCAAAACCAATCAGGAACTCCATTACGTTTGGCAAGGGCTGAGCCCAAAATCATCTTGTCAACTATTTCAGGATGTCGGATTGCGATTTGTAAAGTAGTTGTCCCACCGTTACTAAAACCTAAAAAGTCGGCTTTGCCAATGTTTAAGTTTTTGAGAAAAGTAGCAATGTCGTTTGCGTCTTGTTCAAATGTAAGATCTGCGTTTCGATCGCTTGTCCGACCGTGAGCTTGTAATTCAACAGCAATTACTTTTCTGTTTTTAGCAAGTAAAGGAATGATTTTTTCAAAATTGGTTTGAATGGTCGAACCACCGCCGTGGACCAAAACAAGTGGTTTGCCTTGTCCATAAATTTCGTAATACATTTTCAGTCCGTTCACGTCGGAATAACCGCTTGTCATTGTCATGTTTTTATTTGCAGAAATTATCATGCTATTTCCTGCTTCTTTCTTTTCATTACACGCTGCCATAGTCAAAATTGTCAGCACGAAGTATGTAATTCTTCTTTTCATTTTGTTGTCCTGTATGATGTCGGGGTGTGTCTACCTACAATGACCGATAACGAGAAAGGGCTTGCTGCCGAGCAAGACATCCCTGTCCCTGAGGCTCAACCCATATTCTTTACTAAAATAAGGCTCCTATTGCTTAATTACAACCGAAGGCCTGAATGGCCCTTAGGTTTGTTCTCCTGATATTTTACTTAATTTTCTGAAGGCAGAGAAGGAGACCTATCTGAATGGCCAGGTTTACGACCTATGTGCCGAATAAGTTCAGCACAACCCAATGTTGTGCGCAGTTCTGCTTTCTTCCTTGTGAGAGCAACCAGGTAAGTCTTGGCTCTAATCTTACTCCCCTACCAGGAGAAGAAGTCTCTAATCGCCTTGGCAACCACCTTAGGGGCTGTGCGTTCTATTCCGAAGTGGTCGAGTTTGGGAAACACCTTCGTTTCACAGTGATGAAGCACGGCAGGAAGCCGCTCAATCACTAAATCGACCGCCCTACTGTCGCTACGGCCACCGTATAGGAGCAAAACGGGCGCAGTTACTTCACGATAATCAGCGTAATGGCCGTCGAGCCTAACGATCTCCCGCCATTCGTTCAAATTCTGCTGTAGGAGCCCTAACATCTGTCTGGAAGCGGGGTAGCGTATAAAGAAAAGACGCAGCATCAACTTCATCAGCCAGGCCGGGAGTTTCGCCAGACGAGCCGGAGCATCCGCCAGGGTGAACTCGACTAAGGCATCAAGTTTTCTATTCTCCGCCAGCTTCTTCTCGTAGCCAGGCATCCAGTAAACCGGCATGGAGCCATCGATGGACACACCAGGCTCATACAGGGCTATCTTTGTGAAAATTTTGTTGTTACGGGCAACTTCCAGGGCAATCAATCCACCATAGCTGTGCCCCACCAGGAAGTTTGCGCCTGTATCTCGCTGCACTGCAAGTACGTCATCAATTTCCTTTTGGATGCTGTAGCCATCTCCTTGCGGGCCACTTCCGCCACGGCCCCGGCGCTCCAGGATGTGGACCCTGAAGTTGTCTGCAAGCGCGGAAGCAAAAGCAGCGTAGTCGCTTGCCATTGAAAGAACGCCGGGGAGCACGATTACACCCGATCCTTTGCCCACAGAGAAGAAGCTAATAACCGTACCATCCTGAGAGAGCACAGTACGAGATTCACCTTTGCTGTCAATGGAGCTTGTCTTTGACATGATCGTACCTTCTTAGAGTGTGATTACGTCTCTGGGTATAGATTGAAGCAATAAAGCCCTTTGGCCCTATCACCATTGAACAATTTTATGGGTACAACGTTCAAGGTGTTACCGCTGTGCAGGTAGTCTGTGCTACAGCAGCTACAACCTTGTTCTGTCGGTGGTTATTGGTTTATAGTTTAAAGATAGTACTTGACCTGCATGGCGGCAACATAGGTGTTAGCACACGTTTTTATTCCCCTTGATGTATCCAGATATACTTCTTGCCATTCCAATAAATTATACCGCCAGCCAGCGCTGCGCCATCTTCA
>DASWYM010000026.1:0-7489 GCA_036404975.1 Chitinophagaceae bacterium | reverse complement strand
GGGTAGCATCCACGTTGGACACAAAATAGGTCTGAATGCCTTCAACCCAGTAAGGCTTCAGCGCCTCGGTAACCATATAAGGTCCCAGGTCGCTTCCACCTATACCGATGTTCACTATATATTTAATGCGTTTCCCGGTATAACCCGTCCATTCGCCACGGTGCACCTGCTCGCAGAAACGCTTCATCTGTTGCTGCACGGCCTGCACGTCGGGCATCACGTCCTTTCCTTCCGCATACACGGGCTTGCCCGAGAAGTTGCGCAGCGCCACGTGCAGTACCGAGCGGTGCTCGGTTTCGTTAATGAGGTCCCCCTCGAATAGGGCATCAATAGCTTCTTTCACCTTGCAGTCGCGGGCCAACTGCTGCAGCAACTGCATCGTTTCATCTGTAACACGGTTTTTCGAGAAGTCGAACACCATATCATTAAAGGGAAACGAGAACTTCTTAAAACGCTCCTTATCCTCGTTAAACAGGGTTTTCATATGTACGGGCCTCATCTGTTCAGCATGCGCCTCCAGCTTATTCCAGGCCTCAGTAGCAGTGGGATTGATCTTTGGAAACATGTATCTAGCTTTTAGGAATTAAATCAGATTTGATTAATAAGGTCGATTGTCCGGGCCACCATCTCCTCCGAAACGTCCAGGTGGGTAACGATACGCACCTGCTCCGTGGAAATGGCATGCCACAACACACCTTGCTCTTTCATCTTGGCTACGAGGGTATGGGCAGTATAGGGCTGTTTGACATTGAAAATGATAATATTGGTCTCTACGGGAAATACGCTGTCCACAAAGGACTTACGTCCCAGCGCTTCGGCAATTACCTGGGCGTGCTGGTGGTCCTGGGCTAACCGGTCTATATGATTATTAAGGGCATAGATACCGGCTGCGGCCAGGTAGCCGGCCTGCCGCATACCTCCGCCAAACACTTTGCGCACCCGGCGGGCTCTCCTGATCATGTCCCTGGAGCCTAAGAGCACGCTACCCACCGGGCAGCCCAGGCTCTTACTCAGGCAAATAGAGATGCTGTGAAACAGGCGGCCATAGTCTTTGGGGTCCTGCTTTTTGGCCACCAGGGCATTGAACAGGCGGGCGCCATCCAGGTGTAAAATGAGGCCCCGTTCGTCCACTACTTGCCTGATCTTCCCGATTTCTGCCAGTTCGTAGCAGCTTCCGCCTCCCCGGTTCGAAGTATTTTCCAGGCATACCAGGCTGGTATGTGCCTTATGAACGTCATTGTCATTGATACCCAGCGCCACCTGCTCGGCAGTAACCCGGCCGTAATGCCCATTGATCAGCTTTACCGAAGCCCCGGAATTAAAGGCGATCCCACCTCCTTCATATTGATAAATATGGGCCGTGGTGTCACAAATCACCTCGTCGCCGGGTTGGGTATGGCACTTGATCGCTATTTGGTTAGTCATAGTACCCGAGGGGCAAAACAGGCCGGCTTCCATACCAAAAAGATCCGCTGACAGGCGCTCCAGTTCATTTATTGAGGGATCCTCTCCAAATACGTCATCACCCACAGGGGCATTCATCATGGCCTGCAGCATCTGGGGAGTAGGTTTAGTCAACGTATCCGAACGATAATCAATGATCATTGCTGGTTTTTGCGTGAAGATAGGTAGCCTTTGATTATCACAGAACGACCGCTTATCCTTCTTTATTTCCCTTTACCAACTACCGATTATAGGACGGTAACCTCCTTTTAGGAATCGCGTCCCATATTCATCCTTCGGTTACCATTTATCCCTAAAAACCGCCATTCACGACAAAACAATGTACTATGCTTTATATAGTACCTACTTTTGACTTGTAATAATCAACATCAAGTACTAAAACATACATCATGAAACGAATTCTAACACTGCTTACTGTACTGGTCTTCACCAGCGCCATCATGAGTAGCTATGCCCAGCAACTTTCCGGAAAGGTTGAAGGCATTGTAAAGGACGACAGCCAGAAAGGAGCCGAAGGAGCAACTATCACCCTGCTCAAAGCTAAAGACTCCACGGTGGCCAAAATTGCTGCTGCCAACAAGACAGGTCACTACAGTTTTGAAGGCGTTCCCGAAGGCAGATACCTGGTAGCCATTACTGCGATCGGTTTCGGGAAAGCCTACACCCAAGCCTTTGATATAAATACAAGTAACTCAGCTATAAATTTGAAAACCACAGCTTTATTCCGCCAGGCCAATTCACTTGCCGGTGTTACCGTGGTAGCGAAGAAGCCGCTGGTAGAGCAGAAGATTGACCGCACGGTAGTGAATGTAGAAGCGGCTGTAACGAATGTCGGATCGTCAGCCATCGAGGTCCTGGAGAAGTCACCAGGGGTTTCCGTGGATAAAGACGGTAACATCAGCCTTAAAGGCAAGGAAGGTGTTTTAGTACTGGTGGACGGCCGTCCCACGCAATTGAGTGGCGCCGACCTGGCCAACATGCTGAAAAGTATGCCAGCCAGCCAGCTCGACCAGATAGAGATCATGACCAACCCGCCGGCACGCTTCGATGCCGCCGGCAATGCCGGGGTTATCAACATCAAGACCAAGAAGAACAAGCAGTTTGGATACAACGGTACTGCCACCGTGGGAGTGGGCTATGGCCGCTACGCCAAATACAACGAAAGCCTCAACTTCAACTACCGCCAGGGCAAAGTGAACCTCTTTACCAACCTGAATCACAGTTACCGTAAAGGCTGGAGCGAATTGAACCTGCAACGCAACCTGCGCCACCGCACCACCAAGGAACTGGAGAGCTACTTCATCCAGGAGTCCAATATGCATAATGAATTCCAATCCTTCAGCGGCAAGCTGGGCATGGATTACTCACCTTCCAAAAACACCACCCTCGGTTTCGTGGTCAATGGATATTCTAACCCCGGCACCTTTGGCAACCGAGGTCTTATAGATATATCAGATCCTAACTGGGATTTCAAAGGACGCACCCGGGCCACCGCCGATTACCACCAGTACTGGAAGAACCTGAGCGCCAACGTTAACTTCCGCACGGTTCTCGATACCACCGGCCGGGAACTGACCGCCGACCTGGACTATATGGTCTACGACTCCCGGAACGACCAGGTACTGACCAATACCGACTTTAATGCCAGCGACGTGCTCTTAAGAAAACCCGACACCCTCCTGGGCGCTTTACCCCAGCATATTGATATATATAGTGGCCGCATTGACTACCTGCATCCCCTGAAGAAGGGTGCCCGTTTTGAAGCCGGGGCAAAGTTAAGCTGGGTAAAAACCGACAACAATGCCCGGTACGACAGCCTGCAAAACGGCCGCGAAGTGAACGATGTGAACCGCACCAATCACTTTATCTACGAAGAGTCTATCAACGCAGCTTATGCCAACTTAAGCCACCCCCTGGGTAAAAAGCTGAGTGCTCAACTGGGTCTGCGCCTGGAAAACACCATATCCCTGGGCAACCAGATCACTCAGGACACAACTTTCGACCGGTCATATACCAGTGTTTTCCCAACCGCGTACTTTCAATACAAAGCCAACGACAAGAACAACTTCGGCCTCAACTACGGTAAAAGGATCCGCCGACCCGATTACGAAAGCCTGAACCCTTTTATCCGCTTCCTCGACCGGTATACCTTCAATGAAGGCAACCCGGAACTGAAGCCCCAGTTCAGCCACAATATCGACCTGTCGCACACCTATAAAAACTTCCTGACCACGACCCTGAACTATACCCGTACTACCGACATCATCCAGATGATCATAGAGCAAAGGGACTCGGTAGCTTTTGCCAAGCGGGCCAACATAGCCAAACAGCGCCAGTATGGGGTAGCGGTAAGCGCCAACCACCCCGTGACCAAATGGTGGACCAGCAGCCTGTATGTCAATGTTTATAATAATAAGTTTGATGGCGTCATCGACAACAACAATATCTCCGTATCCACCAGTACCCTGGCCCTGAACGGTTCGCAGCAATTCAAATTCGCGAAAACCTGGACGGCCGAACTGGGAGGCTTCTACCGCACCGGTGGTGTGGAAGGAGTGATGAGGCTTAAATCGTTTGGAATGCTCAACCTCGGTATTAGCAAGCAGGTAATGAAGAACAACGGCTCCATCCGTCTCAACGTGCGCGATGTGCTCAATACGATGAAAATCCAGGCAAGGGCCGAATACGGTAATGTGGATGCCCGCTTCCAGGAAATGAGGGAACCCCGCGTCGTGAACCTCAGTTTCACTTACCGGTTCACCAAAGGAAAGATGAATGGCGGGCCTAAGAAAAGGACCAATGGCAGCGCCAGCGAAGAACAAAACAGGGTAGGAGGGGGCTCCGGCAACTAACACTCATCCTCAGTCATATACAAACCCAATCCCGCTCCCCAGGAGCGGGATCTTATTAAAGAGGATGAATCGTACAGGCTGACTGTAATTTCCACGGAAGCCAGGGGAGTAAAGCAGCACCTTAACAGTTTTTCACAATCCAATCAATTCATAAGCCCTACGCACCACTGGTGTATTGGTAATCTTTAAACTCCCTTTACCGCAGTTTACCTGCATTTTATCACAATTGATACACGATCGTCTTTTAATAGGCAAATCTTTGCATCACCTTTAAGTTAGAAAACCAACATTATGAGAAAAATTATCACCCTTGCGCTACTGATCACCGGGGCAAGCTTCTCCTCCCAGGCACAAACAAACGGCAGGATCGCCGGTACCGTAAAAGACGAAGAGGGCAAAGCCCTGCAGTCGGCTACGGTTACCCTGCTCAAGTCCTCCGATTCCTCGTTGGTTAAAGCTGCGGTCGCCGACAGGGCCGGCAGCTATGAGTTTCAGAACATCCAGAACGGCAAATACCTGGTAGCCTTTACTTCGGCCGGCTTTGAGAAGAAGTTCTCTTCCGCTTTTGAGCTCTCCGGCAATGCATTGGATCTGCCCGCTATCAGCTTAAAGGCTGCTGCAAAAAACCTGTCCGGTGTTACCGTTCAAAGCAAAAAGCCATTTATAGAAACCAAGCTCGATAAAACCATTGTCAACGTAGAGGCTTCACCCACCAACGCGGGCGCTACCGCACTGGAAGTGCTGGAAAAGTCGCCCGGTATTTCAGTAAACAGCGATGGCGCCATCAGCCTGCGCGGCAAGGCGGGAGTGATTGTAATGATGGACGGTAAACCCACCTACCTGTCGGCTTCCGACCTGGCCAACATGCTGAAAAACATGCCGGCCTCCGCCCTCGACCAGATAGAGATCATGACCAACCCCTCGGCCAAATACGATGCTTCAGGCAATTCAGGCGTCATCAACATTAAAACCAAGAAGGGGAGGGCCCCGGGCTTTAACGGCTCCGTGATGGCCGGTATCACCACCAGCATCTACGAGTTGGACGGCAATACCTACGTTCTGCCCAAAAGCCAGAACAGCTTCCAGTTCAACTACAAGAAGAACAAGCTGAACTTCTTTGGTAACTACAACCCCAACTACCACCAGGGCCGCAATACCATGGTGTTTGACCGCAAATTTGTGGAAGATGGTGCCTACGAAGGCTATTCGGCCCAAACCACCCATTTTAAGTTCTCCGGTCATAACCACACCCTGAAGCTGGGTATGGACTGGGATGCATCTAAAAAAGACGTATTCGGCGTAGTGGTCAGCGGCTTTATGTTCAACGGCAAGCCTTCACCGGTGACTTCTTCCGAACTGTTCGACGCCAACAACCAACTCCAGTCCAAACTGGTTTCTTATACCGATAACGACCTAAGCTTCCGCAACTTTACTTCTAACCTGAACTGGCGGCATAAATTCGACAGTACCGGGCGGGAACTGTCCGCCGACCTGGATTATGTGCGCTACGACAACGTGAACGACATGCTGTTGACCACCGATAAATACAACAGCGCAGGTCAGTATACAGGCCAATCGCTGCTGAAAGGCACCTTGCCTGCCGATATTAATATTTACTCCTTCAAAACTGATTACACCCTTCCTTTTAAAGGAGGCCGCTTTGAAGCCGGGTTGAAAACCAGCTACGTAAAGAACGATAACCTGGTGGATTACAAGACCTTCTTCAACAACAAGTGGTACGATGATGCCCGCTCCAACCACTTTGTGTACGAAGAGAACATCAATGCGGCTTATGTCAACTTCAACAAGCAGGTAAAGAAATGGAACTTCCAGGGCGGCTTGAGAACCGAACACACGGCATCGAAAGGCAACCAGATCACCCAGGACACATCGTTTAAGAAGAATTACGTGGATTTCTTCCCCACGGCTTTCGTAAGCTATACCCTCGACAAAAACAACTCCCTGACCGTTAATTACGGCCGCCGGGTCAACCGTCCCAATTATCAGGATCTCAACCCCTTTATCTATTTCCTGGACACCCTGACCTACCGCCAGGGCAATATCTACCTGCTTCCCCAGTACACCGATAAGTACGAATTGAGCTATGCCTATAAAAGCAAGTACATTCTTTCGGCCTCGTACAGCGAAACAGACGACGTGATCTCGCAGATCCTGCGGCAGAACACCGCGGAGAAAAAGACCTACCTGACACCCGACAACGTAGCCACCTTCCGCAATATCGGCCTGTCGCTGACCGCCCCGGCCAAGCTGACCAAGTGGTGGAACGCCAACTTCTTTACCAACGTATACAACAACCACTTTACCGGTATGATCGATACGGCGGCCGTCGATATCGACTATACCACCTTTATGGTGAATGTGACCAACACCTTTACGCTGGGCAAGGGCTTTACAGCCGAACTGAGCGGCTTTTACCGCCACAGGGACGTTAACCAGCTTTCCATCGTGGAACCCCTCTACCAGATGAGTCTTGGCGCCCAAAAGCAGGTGCTCGACGGCAAAGGCACCATCCGCCTCAACGTGCGCGACCCCTTTTCCTGGCAGAGGTTTGAGGGCGTGAACAAATATGGCAATATCGATATGCGCTTCTCCAACCGCCCCGATACACGCCAGGTATCGGCCTCTTTCAGCTACCGCTTTGGCAAGAGCGGCCCGCAGAGCCAGCCCCGCCGCCGTGCGTCCTCCTCGCAGGACGAGCAAAGCAGGGTGGGACAGGGCAGCTAACAACCTGATTATTCAACTCTTGATAGTTTTCTCATGTGCATTACGGCCCCTTTTTCCAAAGGGGCCTCTTTATTTAGAGTCCCGGTTAGCTATACTCTATACCCGGCACCACCGATTTTATGCCGGTGGGTAACCTGGGCCGGCAGGTGGCTGCATCAGCCTCGATCCTGGTCACTCTGGACTTGATAAGCAGTCCCTCTGGATTAGAAAGCCGGCGTTCCAGCCCTTTATACAGGCAGACCAGTAGCGGGGCAGCGGAAGTGGTGCCCGGAGCAGGTCAGGCTGCCCGGAGTTTTCAGACTGGAGACTGCAGGGTAATACCCTATTAAAAGCCTTGCAGAGGCACTGCAATAGTACCCCAATAGTACTGCAGTAGTAGGGATACAGTACATAGCAAAAGGTACTATAAGGGTACTATTACAGTACTA
>DASWYM010000025.1:0-6939 GCA_036404975.1 Chitinophagaceae bacterium | reverse complement strand
CCCCTCGCACCAGTACGAGTTTGCCCGCCTGAACCTGAACTACACCATTATGAGTAAGCGCAAACTGCTGCAACTGGTGAATGAAAAGTTTGTGGAAGGCTGGGATGATCCCCGCATGCCGACCCTGAGCGGAATGCGCCGCAGGGGCTATACTCCGGAAGCTATTCGTGAATTCTGTGACCGTATTGGTGTCGCTAAGAGAGAAAACCTGATCGATATAGGGTTGCTGGAGTTCTTCGTGCGGGAGCACCTCAATAAGGTGGCCCTGCGCCGCATGGTGGTGTTCGACCCGTTGAAGGTGGTGATCACTAACTACCCGGAAAATGCAGGCGTGGAGATCCTGACAGGAGAGGACAACCCCGAAGACCCGAATAGCGGCAACCGGGAAATACCTTTTGGCCGGGAACTCTATATCGAACAGGAAGACTTTATGGAGAATCCCCCGAAGAAGTATTTTCGTCTCTTTCCCGGTAGTATGGTGCGCCTGAAATATGCCTATATCATCCGTTGCGATGAAGTGGTAAAAGACGGGAATGGTAAAATTGCCGAACTGCGTTGTACCTATATCCCGGAAAGCCGGAGCGGTAACGATACGTCGGGGATCAATGTAAAAGGCACCCTGCACTGGGTGGAGGCGAACAATGCCATTACGGCGGAAGTGCGTTTGTACGACCGCTTGTTCAAGGTGGAAGATCCCTCCAGTGAAGAAGGAGATTTCAAGGATTATATCAACCCGGATTCCCTGCAGATTGTAAAGACTGTATATGCAGAGCCGGCACTGAAAAATTCCAGGATGGCCGACCGCTACCAGTTCCTGCGCAAGGGCTATTTCACGCTGGATACCAAGGATACATACCACCGGCTGGTGTTCAATAGAACGGTGACCCTGAAGGATGCCTGGGCGAAAGAGCAGAAGAAAAGTTAGATCTTAACGTCAGATGATACAAGAAAAAGCCCCGCAGATGCAGGGCTTTTTCTTTGTTTTGAAGTAATGCTTATTTAGTGGGATCCAAAGCGGCAGAGATACGATCGTTAACATCCATCAGGTGGGCCCTGCTGGTTGCATCCCTGTAAGCCGGTAAGGCGGCACGGATGTCACTTTGCAGGAGACGTAATTGCATCTTGGCCAGGGAGATCACATCATTGGTACGGCTAACCGGTGAAGTTGCCGAAGAGCCAAAGGAGATCGTGATGGCCCCGGTAGAAGCAGCGGCCGGCTTGACGATGCTGATCAGGCGTTCCGCGTAAGCCTTCTGCAGGTTTCGGCGGTACATATCGATAGCCTGGCGGGAAGCCAACTCACTCCATATGCCTTTTTTCAGATCGGACAGCATTTCATTGGCTGTATAGGCAGTGGCCTCTGCCTCTTCGAACCGCAGCAGCTTGCTCAATGTAGTGTGGCTGATCAGGCGGCCCAGGATGTTGTCCTGAAGGGTGCCAATGGTGGTAATGGGATTATCGGCCGTATAAGCAGTGATCTTTTCGCTTACCAGCCATTTGGGTGTGCGGAACAGTTGCTCCTGCAGGAACTGGATCGCTTCCTTCTGGCGGCTCTCGGGCGTAAATTCAACCACTACACCCTGCTGCTCCACCGTTTTGGGAGTAGTCTGGATACCACCTACGTTCTTAGCCACATGACCCATATAGCGATTGAACTGGGTTACTACCTGGCCGTACAGCTCGTCCATGGTTGCGTAGTCTTTGGCGGGCTCATGGCTCCATTCGGGGAGCTTGTCCATGATGCGCTGCAGGTTCTTGATGCCATAAGCGCTGGCCTTCATGGCATTGTCACCAAGGTCCTCATTCTGGTTGCGGGGATCATCGGGGTCGATCTCGGTACCAAAGATGTATTTCTTGTCTTTTAGCTTTTGCACAGTCATCTTGTTCAGGATGGCTTGCTCATCTTGTGGAGTCTTTGCCTGTGGGAACCAGCGGTAACCCCACTCTATGGCCCACTTATCGTATTCGCCGATACGGGGAAAAAGGCCTTTCTCGCCGATGTTGTCTTCGGGCTGTGCCACGTAGTTAAAGCGGGCATAGTCCATGATCGAAGGCGTGTGTCCGTTGGCTTCCACCCAGGCTTTGTTGCGCAGGTTTTCTACCGGAACGGTGGCCGAGGAACCGAAGTTGTGGCGCAGACCCAGGGTATGGCCTACTTCATGGGAAGAGACAAAGCGGATCAGTTCTCCCATCAGTGAATCGGTAAAGCGAATGTTGCGGGCCCGGGGGTCTACATTGGCTGCCTGGATAAAGTACCAGTTGCGCAGCAGGGACATTACATTGTGGTACCAGTTGATATGGGACTCCAGGATCTCACCGGTGCGGGGGTCATGTACGTGCGGGCCGCTGGCATTGGGAATATCCGAAGGCTTGTATACAATGGCCGAGTACTTTGCGTTTTCAATGTTCCATTCGGGATCATTGGTGGGTGCTTCCAGGGCATAAATGGCATTTTTAAAGCCTGCCTTTTCAAAAGCCACCTGCCAGTCGTTCACTCCTTTGATCAGGTAAGGGACCCATTTTTTAGGCGTGGCCGGGTCGATATAAAATACAATAGGCTTCTGCGGTTCTACCAGTTCTCCGCGAAGGTACTTGTCTACATCTTCCGGCCTGGGCTCCAGGCGCCAGCGGGTCACCATACGCACCTGTTCTACGCCCTGAGGGTTCAGGTCGAAGTCGGTGTAGCTGGTCGCAAAGTAGCCTACCCTCGGATCGAACAAGCGGGGCTGCATAGCACGCGAGGGCAGCAGGATCATGGAACTGTTCAACTCGTAGGTGGTTGGCGAACCTGTAGGTTGAGAACCAAACGAAGAGGTTGAAGGCGCTGTGCCCGGTGCCGGCTGAGGGGTGCGGATATAAGTTTTAACTGTTTTGATCTGGGTGTTGGAGGGGTAGGAGCGTACCTCTTCGATGTACGAGTTGTCCTTCTGGTATTGTCCCAGTCCCAAAGTACGCTTAGAGCGGGCGTCGAAAAACAGGATATCGTTGTCACCCATTAGGTAGTCGGTTATATCGATCACCGAACCGCGGGCGCCGCTTATGGAATCCTTAGCGTTCGACTTAATGTCGAAGGAAGCCACAATAGGCTGGAGGGTGTTGTTTCGCACCGATTGGTACATCCCGCCGCTACTGTCGCGGGACACTTCCTGGTGAGAGATGCTCTTCAGGAAGATCTTGTTGTTCGGGCCTTTTTCGAAGGAAATAACGTTGTCAGAGATCTGGTCACCAGCATAGCCGATAAAGCCCGAGCGGGCGCCGGCGGCAGCACGCGAAATACGGTTCACCACCAGGATCTCACGTCCCAGGACAGAGTCGGGTACCTCAAAATAATACTTGTCATCTACCTTGTGGGTAGTGATCAGTCCCCTGTCGGTTTTGGCGCTGGCGGTAATAACCTCGGAATAAGGTTTGGGACCGCTGTTCGGAGTCGTCCGGCTGGCTGGTGCCGCTGGTGCCCCATTATTAGAACTGCCCTGTGGCCTGCTTTGAGCAGACGCCATAGAGACAAACATAATAAGACCAGCTGTTATGGCAACAGCTATTTTGCGATTCATGTACATGGTGTGTGTTTGTTCTTTAGTCGTTCTTTTATTGATTGAATAGATCGGAAAATTACTGAATAGGTTGGATGCAAAGGTTAAACAATGTTAATATTCAACAACTTGCAATGACCTATGGGCACCTGTCCCACTATCTCTTGATGAAGGTATAAGGATCGTACTCTACAAACTCATTTTGCCGGGTGGTAACTGACTTTACCTTGCCACCGGCAATGTCAAAGTTTATGGAAAAGATCCCATACTCGATGTTGTTGTACTGGAGGAGCCACTCCCCATTATCCATATAATCCAGGGTAGCCGAAAGGTCCGGCTTGGTCGGAAAAGCTACTTTCAGGCGGTTGCCGGCCTGGGTAATGGTTATAGTTCCATAAAGCGGGTTCGTATATACGCCCGTATACGCAGGAAGTGGCAGTTGGGGTTTAACGCCCTTTACTCTTGCCTTCCAGTTACTGATGGTCTTCAGTTGGTCCTCCATTTCGGCTTTAAAGCCGGGAAGCTGCTGGAGACTACGATTCACATAAGGAACGTCCAGGTAAGCGTCCAATACCTGGTAGCGGAGCGTTTCAAAGAATGCCTGGTTATCATTATTGGTTAAAATGGCAATGCCGAGCCGTTCTTCCGGGACAAAGCACACATTGCTCACCATGCCACCGGCCCCGCCCGTGTGCCAGTAGACGGCTCTTCCATTGTAATCGGCCCCGTAAACACCCAGGCCATAGCCCCTGAAATGCATGGGGTAGATCGAAGACTTTCGGCTGTTGGTTACAATATTGATGTCCCTTGTCTTTAATAAGGTTGTAAAGGGGAGTACCTGCCGGCCATTGTACTTGCCGCTGTCCAGTTGCATCTGTAGCCAATGGGAAAGATCACTGACATTGCTGATAATACTGGCTGCCGGTGCCAGGTTGTTCCAATTGTCGAAAGGCACTTGCTGCAGCGTACCGGTATACGAAGTTGTATAGGGCAGAGCGGCATTGGGCTTCTGGGCTATCCCTGTGGAAAGCACCATCGTTTCGTTCATCTGCAAAGGAGTAAGGATAGAATCCTGTACAAAAGCCTCCCAACTCTTACCGGTGACTTTGGGAATCACTTCTCCTGCCGTCAGGAAGCAGCTGTTGCAATAGCCATAGTCCTGCCTGAAAGTCAGGGAAGGCTTTAGCAAACGCATACGGTTCATGATCTCACTACGGGTAAGCTTTGTATTCCAGAACGTGAAATCGCCCTGGAAGGTCTTGGTGCCTATGCGGTGCGTCAGCATATCCCTAATGCTTACCAGCTTTGTAGAGGTGGTGTCGTACAGTCGGAAAGACGGAAAGTATTTGGTGATCTTATCGTTCAAGGTGAGCTTTCCTCTTGTTTCCAGTAAGGCCAGGGCTGTTCCTGTAAACAGTTTGGTGTTGCTGGCAATCATGAACAGGGTATGCTCATCTACCGGCTTCTGGCTTTTGATATCTGTAACTCCATATCCTTTCATCAGGGCCACCTTTCCGTCTTTAACCACCACAATAGCCAGGCCTGGAATATCCCAGTCTTGTAAACCCTGCTGTATATAGGCATCGATGCTGTCCTTGATGAACGTGGGTGTTTGTCCCGCAGCACTTTGAAAACGGGCACTGCTTAGAAATACGGTACACAGAAGAGCAAGGTTCAGGAGTTTTCTCATATACGGAGTTTTGAATGCGCTACAATGTACAACAAATGATGAAAAAGCACTGTGGCCATGTGTAGTCGATGCGACCATACTGAAGATGTGCAGAAGTTCGAGAAAGCTTCCCCGGGCGCTACTGATACGGTCCTGAAAACCTGGGCCGGAAAGACGCTCCCGGTATTGCGCCCGCACCTTGACTCGGCGAGGGCTATCAACCAATCAAAGATGTAATAAATCTTATTTAATCTATCTAAAGCACCGGTCAGGGCCGGTGCTTTCTTTATTATTTGTATTCGCCATAAATGCCTCTGAGCACATCCGCTATTTCTCCAAGCGTGCAATACTGTTCTGCCGCCTCAATAACAGCCGGCATTAAGTTCTGCCCGTCCACGGCCCTTTGTCTTATTTGCTCCAGGACTGAAGCGGCAGCTTCGTTGTCTCTTCTCGCTTTAAGAGCTTTTAGCTTGTCTATTTGCTGCTGCCGGATACTGTCGTCGATGCGCAACAGGGAAATAGTAGGCTCTTCTGCCACCTGGAATTTGTTTACCCCCACAATGATCTTATCTGCCCTTTCTATCTGGCGCTGGTAGTCATAAGCGCTGCGGGCGATCTCGTCCTGCATAAAGCCTTGCTCTATGGCCGGTACGCTGCCGCCCATGGCATCGATCTTTCCAATCAATTCGGTAGCCAACTGTTCTATCTCATTGGTCAGCGACTCGATATAATAAGAACCTGCCAGGGGATCTACCGTATCGGGTGCCCCGCTTTCAAATGCTACTATCTGCTGGGTACGCAGGGCTATACGGGCAGCTTCTTCGGAAGGCAGGCTCAGGGCCTCGTCATAACCATTGGTGTGCAACGACTGGGTACCACCCAGCACCGCTGCCAGGGTTTGTATCGTCACCCGTGAAATATTGTTCAGGGGCTGCTGGGCAGTAAGTGTGCTACCCCCGGTCTGTGTATGAAAGCGCAGCATCATGGCCTTGGGATCGGTAGCTCCGAGCTCTTTCATCATACGGGCCCACATGCGGCGGGCGGCACGGAACTTGGCCACTTCTTCAAAGAGGTTGTTATGCGCGTTGAAGAAGAAGGAGAGGCGCTTGCCAAACACATTTATATCCAGGCCTTTTTCCAGGGCTGCTTGAACATAGGCTTTGCCGTTGCTCAGCGTAAAAGCGATCTCCTGCACTGCCGTACTGCCGGCTTCGCGGATATGGTACCCTGAGATGGAGATGGTATTCCACCTGGGCAACTCCTGGCTGCACCATTCAAAGATGTCCGTAATGATCCGCATGGATGGCTTGGGAGGGTAGATGTAGGTCCCCCTGGCGGCATACTCTTTCAGGATATCGTTCTGTATGGTACCGGTGATCTTTTTCAGGTCAGCGCCCTGGCGTTTTGCCTGCGCCACATAAAACGAAAGGAGAATATAGGCCGTAGCATTGATGGTCATCGAGGTGCTGACGTCTTGCAGACGGATACCCTTGAACAAAGTATCAATATCCTCCAGCGAATCAATGGCTACACCCACTTTGCCCACTTCACCTTCCGACAACGCATGATCGCTGTCGTACCCTATCTGGGTGGGCAGGTCGAAAGCAACGCTCAGGCCCATTACACCCTGCGACAGCAGGTAATGATAACGTTTGTTGCTTTCTTCGGCGGTAGAAAAGCCGGCGTACTGGCGCATGGTCCAGAGCTTCCCCCGGTACATATCAGCCTGTACCCCAC
>DASWYM010000024.1:0-12316 GCA_036404975.1 Chitinophagaceae bacterium | reverse complement strand
GACACCAGCCCTATGGCACAGCCCCATTTACGGTCCATAGAGGTGTGAAGCGATACGTTGGGAACATTCTTAACCCGCTCCATCCAATAGTTCTTCAGGTAGTGAAGGCGCGCCTCTTTGCGTTCTGCCCCAATGAGGTCGTGAAACTCAAGGGCCTTATTTACCGCCTGCTCTATATAAAAAGGGCGGGTGCCCAGGTGCTCAAACTTCCTGATATCGTTTTTGTAGGGGTTATCGCAGGCAAACAAAGGGTATAGCTCTTTGATCCGTGCCTGCTTCACGTACAACATCCCGACACCAATAGGGGCATAAAGCCATTTGTGCAGGCTGCTGGCAAAGTAATCGGCTCCCAGGTCTGGAACCCGGAAGCGGATCTGCGCCAGGGTGTGCGCCCCATCCACAATCACCTGAATACCGCGGCGGGCGGCTTCATCGGCTATCTTCCGCACCGGCAGAATCTGCCCGTTCCAGTTGATCATATGGGTCAGGTGTACCACTTTCGTCTGCGGCGTAAAGGCCGAGACGTACTGGCGCACGAGGTAATCTTCGTCTTCGGAGGGCAACTGCAGGTTCACCCATAACAACCGGATGCCATCGCGCAGCTCGCGCTGTCTCCAGGCATTGATCATATTGGGATAGTCCTGGCGGCAGGCCACAACCTCATCGCCCCTTTTCAGGGGCAGGCCAAAGACCACAGTTTCTAAGCCTTCTGAGGTATTGCGGTTGATTGCGATCTCTTCGGGAGAGGTGCCTGCCAGCCGGGCCAGCCCCTCACGTAGATTTTCACGGCCGCTGTCAAGCAGGCGCCACATATTGTAGCTGGGCGCTTCGTTGCTAAAGTCATAGTTGCTTTTCATGGCCTCCTGAACGATCCTTGGAGCCGGCGATACGCCGCCATTGTTTAGGTTGATAAGGTTTGTAGGCGTGGTGAAGCTCTGTTGAATATAATTCCAGAAGTCCTCTTCCGATGCCAGGTCGCCAGGCGCAACACACTCCCCTTCCCGAAGGGACGCCCGGAGATGGCGACTCCAGGCCGGCTGAACGATCGAAGCCAGGAGAGCTGCAGTAGTCGTTATGCCGGCCTTTTGCAGAAAAGAACGACGGTTTACGGTGGACATAGCAATGTTTGGGTAAATATAGCACACGGGCGAAAGGTTGGTAGGGTGATATTTATGGGATTTTGGGCACCTGTTGAAAGAGGAACAATGAAAACTCCGCCCCCCTTCGCCCTATGGATCACAGGCAAAGGCTCCCGGATCGATTTCACCATAAAAAAGCAAATCGGCTCTCCCTAAATCAGTGTTCGACCTTGAAGAACCCCTCTATTCCTTCAGGGTCACGGCATAGATAACCAGTATCCGACCAGTATCAAACCAGTATCTGACCAGTATATAACTAGTATCTATATAGATACTGATCTAATACTGGTTATATACCCGTTATATAGGGAGTATCTACAGGTTATCTAAGGGTTATCCTGGCTTCCAAAGGGGCGAAAAGGCACGGATGACTTAAAATAAACGAACAAACAGGGTGGATACAGGAAAAATAAGAGCCACCGGTAGCCGGCAACAGCTATTTGCAAGGATTGGCAGAAAAGTGAATACACGCTCCTGCACCCGGCAGAGAACTGGCGTCCTAATTTTCAGCAACAGCAAAGCAAGGGCCTAGAAAGTAAAGGAGGCTTCTTTGTGAGGGTAGTTCAGCTTGTAGGACTTGCGGTTGCCGTTCACAGTCACGTGCATGATGTTGATCTGCTCGGGGGTGAGGTCTTGCAGGATGGAAATGGACACGTCCAGCTTTTTCAGGGCAGCAATGTTGGGCACTTCGAAATAACAGTAAGCCGACTCGCTGTCTTTTTCAAAGCCCACGTAGGAAAGCTTGACCGGCTTGCCGTCGGCGGCGAGGGCCAGGTGGCGGGTGAAATAATCGTTGACGAGGCGATCATTCTGCTCCTGCTGGGCGGCAGCAGTTAGGTTGACCGTCGTTTTATAGTTCTTTTTCAGTATATCTTCGAGGTCGTCGGCGAAGATCTTGCAGGTAATCTCAAGGGATTTGGACTGACGGTTGTGACTGATTTCGGTAACGCTTACATAAAACGGGTGACGCATTTCAGCAGCCACGGGGCCTTTGGCCCCTGCGCCAGCGCCGGCAGTTGGCGCGGCAAAAGCCAGCAGCGATAAGGTCAGCCATTTAAATAATAGTAGCGCCATCAGTCGATTAATTTTTTCTGTTACAAAAGTCTGGATTATTTTGAAGGCCGCTTTATAAAAAAGGTTAAAGGTTAGCAGCACATGGAAGAACTGAATTTTTTCTGGGAAGGATGGAAACATATTATAAGTACCAAGGCCCTGGACCATCAATTATTTATCCTGGTATTGGCGGCCATCTATACCCTGAAAGAGTGGAAGCAGGTACTCATACTGGTTACCGCCTTTACCATCGGCCACTCCATCACCCTGGCACTGAGTACGCTAAACTGGGTGAGTGTTAGCCCGGATTGGATCGAATTCCTGATTCCGTGCACCATAGTCTTTACAGCAGTGGCCAACGTGTTTCACAAAAACTTTAACCCTCGCAGCATACGATTGAATTATTTCCTGGCGTTGTTCTTTGGCTTCGTTCACGGGCTGGGGTTTGCCGAGTACCTGCGTTTTGTACTGGCGGAAGGCGACAGCATCACCTGGCCACTGTTGCAATTCAACCTCGGACTGGAGGCGGGGCAGATAGTGTTGGTAATCGGTATCCTCCTTCTTGCGTACCTTGCCGTTTACATCATCCGCCTTAACCGCCGCTACTGGGTGTCACTGCTTTCGGCGGCGGGCTTTATTGTAGCTTTAAAGATTGCCATCGAGCGATTTCCTTTATCATAAAAAACAAAACACATAACACATGAAGAAAGTTTTCTTGTTTTTTGCAGCGGCCGGCCTACTGGGAACTGCCACTGCACAAAACATTCAAAACAATCCAGGATCCAACCACGCCAACAAGTTTGAGCAGTTGGGCACTACCCTGCCCACGCCCAATGAGTACCGCACCGCCAGTGGTGCGCCGGGCCCTAAGTACTGGCAGCAGCGCGCCGACTACAACATCAAGTGCGAACTGGACGAGAATAAGCAGCGCCTGACCGGTAGCGAGACAGTAACGTATTACAACAACTCTCCTGACGTACTGACCTACCTGTGGTTTCAGCTGGACGAGAACGAGCATAGCTCCACGAAGAATGCCAACTACCAGACCAGCAGTACCTTGCCCCAGCAGGCCAATGCCCAGACCCTACTGAACCTGGAGAACAAAAACAAGGACAACGGATTTGGGGTGAACATCACCAAACTGACGGATGTAGCCGGCAAGCCCCTGAAGTACATCGTTAACAAGACGATGATGCGCGTGGACCTGCCCCTGCCCTTAAAGCCGGGACAGAAGTACGTGCTGAACATCGATTGGAACTATAACATTCCCAACCGCATGGCACAGGGTGGCCGTGGTGGTTACGAGTACTTTCCAGAAGATGGCAACCACCTGTTCACCATGGCCCAGTGGTATCCACGCCTATGCGTGTACAGCGATTTCCAGGGCTGGCAGAACCAGCAGTTCACCGGTCGTGGCGAGTTTGCCCTGACCTTTGGCAATTTCAAGGTGCAGATGACCGTACCGGCTGACCACGTAGTGGGTTCTACTGGCGAGTGCCTGAACTACGCTCAGACCCTGACGCCTGCCCAACTGGCCCGCTGGAAAAAAGCACAGACGGCTAAAGAGCCCATCGAGATCGTGACCCTGGACGAAGCCAAGGCCAATGAGAAAGATAAGACCAAAGAAAAGAAGACCTGGATCTACAGCGCCAACAATGTGCGTGACTTTGCCTGGACCTCCAGCCGCAAGTTTGTGTGGGACGCTATGCCTACCGTAGTGGAAGGCAAGAAGATTATGTGTATGAGCTTCTATGCTAAAGAGGCCTATGGCCTTTACCGCCCCTATTCGACCAAAGCGGTAGCCCACACTATTCAGACCTACTCGAAGTTCACCATCCCCTACCCTTATCCCGTGGCGCAAAGCGTGGAAGGAAACAGCGGTATGGAATACCCTATGATCTGCTTCAACTATGGCCGCACCGAGAAGGATGGCACCTACTCGGAGCAGACCAAGAACGGCATGCTAGGGGTGATCATTCACGAGGTGGGACACAACTTCTTCCCCATGATCATCAACTCCGACGAACGCCAGTGGACCTGGATGGACGAAGGCCTCAACACCTTCGTGGAGTACCTGACCGAAGAACTGTGGGACAACAAGTTCCCTTCGCGCCGGGGACCAGCCTGGACCATTACCGATTATATGAAGCTTCCAAAAGACCAATTGGAGCCGATTATGACCAATAGCGAAAACATCATAGGCTTTGGTCCCAACGCGTACGCCAAGCCGGCTACCGGGTTGAACATCCTTCGCGAGACCGTCATGGGCCGCGAGCTGTTCGATTATGCTTTCAAAGAGTACGCCCGCCGCTGGGCCTTTAAGCATCCGCAGCCTGCCGATTTCTTCCGCACCATGGAAGACGCCAGCGCCGAGGACCTGGACTGGTTCTGGAGAGGCTGGTTCTTCAGCACCGATGTGACCGACATTGCCCTGGACAGCGTTATCTATGCCCGTGCTGATTTCAGCCCACGCTCCACGATGCAGACCCGCGTCAGCGATACTACGGTGATGATGGGCCTGGCCCGCCCGGCCGTAAATCCTTTTGAGGACATTTCGAAGATCCGCAACCGGCAAATGCCCAACTTCAAGTTCCAGACCGATGTGGATACCAGCCTGCGTGATTTCTACTGGCGCTACGATCGCGGCCTGGAGCCTTACGACTCGGCCCGTTACGCGATTCTGGTTCCGGCCAACGCCGAAGCCGTGGACGATGCCACCCGTCAGCGTTTAGCCAATAAGCACTTTTACGAGTTGCAGTTCAGCAACAAAGGCGGACTGGTGATGCCCATTATCATTGAGTGGACGTTCAAAGACGGCACCAAGGAAGTGGACCGCATCCCCGCCCAGGTATGGCGCTACAACGAGAACCGCGTGACAAAGTTCTTTATGAAGGACAAGGAAGTAGCCTCTATTAAGCTGGACCCCATGAGGGAAACGGCCGATATCAACGAGAACAACAACAGCTGGGGAGCTGTTACCCAGGAGCCCTCTCGCTTCCAGGTATTCAAGCAAAAGCAGGGAGGTCCTGCCCGCGGTTCGGGTATCGGTCCTAACCCCATGCAGAAAGCCCAGGAAAAGAAAGGATTCTAAGAATGATGTGCAAATGAGTGAATGTGAAGAGGTGCAAATGAAAATAGCGAACTTGGAGCAAGTATATTAAACATATCAGAACAGTTCAATAGATAAGACTTAAAGAAAAAGCCACTCTCGTAACGGGAGTGGCTTTTTTGTGGATTATGGTGTAGTAGCCCGTTCAGGATTTGGACTTGCCCTTGGCATCGACGGGCTTGGAGTCTTTTAGACGGCCGGCAGACTTGAGGTGCTGGTGCAGGATCCATTCGATCTGCCCGTTGACGCTGCGGAATTCATCGGCCGCCCACTTCTCCAGGGCCTTGTAGACTTCTTCGTCGATGCGCAGGACAAACGATTTCTTTGAACTCACTGCCTTAGTGTTTGATTTTTGATGTGATAGCTTCCAGTGCCTTCCTAAAGCGAAAGAGTTCCTGGGTACCGATATAGATCTTTCTGCCGTCCGACAGGTAGAACTGTATACCCTGACGGCCCGACACGGTGTGCACTTTCCCGTAGGTAGGAAACAGGTGGAAACCGTACTGCAGCAAGGGACTTTTGCGCTCTTCTACCCGCTCAATAGATTCCCCCGGAATAAAGAACGGCTTGCGGAAGAACGGTGCCCACCGGTAGTAGACGCCCTCTTCCCTCACATTTGTCTCCAGTTTAGCCGCGTACATCAGGTAAAATGCCGCAGCAAAGGCCGGCACCAGGATCAGGAAGATCACAAGCACTTCTTCCAGTGGTATCTTTCCCTGCAGAGCCAGCATTACTATCAGCCCAAAAGCAATAACCATCATAGCGACAAAGAACCACCAGATACGACTTTGGCGCATGCGTTGTTCCTCGTGGAATAGTATGTTTCCTCTTGGTTTCATACGCCTATTGGTATAAGGTTCCCGTATTCAGAATGGGCTGGGCACCCTTTTCGCCGCAGAGCACGACCATCAGGTTGCTCACCATGGCGGCTTTCTTTTCTTCATCCAGGTGCACAATGTCTTTATGTGACAGCATTTCAAGGGCCATCTCAACCATGCCCACGGCACCTTCGACGATCTTGGTGCGGGCCGCCACAATAGCGGTGGCCTGCTGGCGCTGCAGCATAGCACCCGCGATCTCGGGGGCATAGGCCAGGTGAGAAAGGCGGGCTTCGCGGATGATGATCCCAGCCGGGGACAGCCGCTCGAGCAGTTCCTGCTCCAGGATTTCGTTCACCCGGTCACCGCCCTGGCGCAGGGTGATAGAGGCACCTTCGTCTTCCAGGTTGTCGTAGGGCAAGCTGAGGGCGAGGTGACGTATGGCGGCCTCACTTTGGGTGTGCACGTATTCCTTATAGTCGATCACCTCGTAGGCCGCTTTATAGGTATCGCCCACCTGCCACACCACCACGGCGGCAATCTCGATGGGGTTACCCATTTTGTCGTTCACCTTCAGCTTAGAGCTTTCCAGGTTCTGTGCCCGTAGAGAAATGTTCTGCGTTGAATACAAGGGATTGACAAAGTACCATCCGTTTTCTTTAGCCGTACCGACATAGGTACCAAAGAGGTTGAGTACGCGCGAATGATTAGGCTGGATAATGATCATGCCCTTCATCAGGAATACCGAAAGGGCCACGAAAAAGGCCGCCACGGCGATCTGCCAGGTGCTGCCTTCGTTCAACTGGGCAAAGAAGTAAGCAGCCGTAGCCAACGTGGCCAGGATGACGAGGAGTCCGATAATGCCCGATACGGGCTTTACGATCTTTTCCATATACAGCAGTTTAGGAGTGATATCATTTTGATATCAAATTTATATAAGTATCTTCAAACCTCAAAATCTTGGGCATGTACCGTATCTTATTCCTGCTGCTGCTCTGCTTTACCCTAAAGGCGGGCGCGGCCACTGTGGACACCGTCTCCATTACCAGCCAAAAGATGCAGAAGACTTTCAGATGCGTAGTCATCAAACCTGAAGCCTATAAAAAGAAGAACACTGCCTGCCCTGCTGTGTACCTTCTGCACGGTTATAGCGGCAATTACAGTAATTGGATTATTCGGGTGCCGCAGCTCAAGCAATTTGCCGATACCTACGGAGTGCTGATCGTCTGCCCCGACGGCGGCTACAGCAGCTGGTACCTGGACAGCCCGGTGGATTCCACCATGCGCTACGAGACCTATATTGGCACCGAAGTACCGGCTTATATCGATGCCCACTACCGCACCATAAAAAGAAGGGAAGGGCGAGCCATTACCGGGCTAAGCATGGGCGGACACGGAGGGCTGTTCCTGGGTCTTCGCCATGCCGGCCGGTTCGGTGCCTGTGGCAGCATGAGCGGTGGCGTGGACCTGTACGATACCCGCAGCAAGTTTGACCTGGTGAAGCGCGTGGGTGATACACTCACGCATGCCGGGAACTGGAAGCAGCTCTCCGTTATGAATGTGGTGGAGCAGTACCCGAAAGATTCGGTAGCCATCATTATGGATTGTGGTGTGGACGATTTCTTTTACGACAACAACAGGGAACTGCACGAAAAGATGGTGCGCCTGAAGATCCCGCACGACTATATAGAGCGGCCGGGAAAGCACAATTGGGACTACTGGGCCATTGCTGTGGAGTACCAGCTCCTGTTCTTCCGGAACTACTTTGATAAAAGCAAGGCCGCTCAATAGCCTTAGCTTAAAGCTATAAAAAAAGCCTGCTTGGGCAGGCTTTACTATTATCCACCGGTGGCCCCGGTTCGTACCTTGATCTTTTTCTTGCCGGCATTCTTCTTTTCAAACTCCACCACCTCGCGCGGCTTGGTGGCTGATTTTTTGGGTGCATCGGACTCTTGCACACCAGCCGTGTTGTCGGACACTTCTATGGGTAGCAGTTCATCGCCCTCTTTGCGGGCGGGCTTGTCCATGTACCACTGCTGGGTTTCTTCAATCGTGCCCCGGAAAGGATCATAGAACTTCCAGGTGCCGTGCTTTACGGAGGCGCTTTCCACCTTTACTACTTTTCTGCCTACTACCTTGGTCGGATCGTTTACGTCATAGACGTTCACGGTATCATAAGGGTTCTGGGGATCGATAGCCCTCCAGCTTTCCTCGCGCATGGGCTCTCCCATGTTGTTGAAGTAAACGTTGCGGCCGTCCTTCTGGCCCCAGCGGTAGTTTTCGATGGCAATCAGGTCGCCCTCCAGGGAAAAGCGGCGCCACACCCCTACTTTCTGGCTATTCTTATACTCGCCTTCCTCTTCGTAGCCCCGTTCTCCGCGCAGGGTTTCCACCTTCACCACCCAGCGGCCCTGTTTCTGGCCCTTGAAGTCGACGCAGTTCAGCGTGTCGCCTTTAACGCCAATAATGTAGTCCTTGCACTGCGAGTAGGCAGTGGAAGAAACCAGCAGCAGAAAGAAGAAGAAGTATCGCATAGTTTAGTAAGTTTGGAAGGTCTCCCTTTATAAACGTAACTGTTAACGATTTATGATTCCAAAAGTAACCCAAACCCTGCTTTTTCCCCTTCTATTGCTCGTTACATTTTTGTCAAATGCCCAGGTGGTGCCTACTTCGGGAGCCGATAGGCTGAAAGGCCTGCAGCAGCGCCAGTCACTGGAACGCAAAAGCACTATCAATAACGTAAAGTTCCGCAGTATTGGCCCTTCAGTGATGAGCGGGCGGGTGGCGGATATTGAGGCCAACCCCCAGGACCCTACCGAGTTTTACGTGGCCTATGCCTCCGGCGGACTGTGGCATACCACCAACAATGGTCAATCGTTTACCCCCATTTTCGACAGTGCCGAGGTGATTACTATGGGCGATATAGCGGTGAACTGGAAGAGCCGCACCATCTGGGTGGGCACCGGTGAGGTGAACAGCAGCCGCTCATCCTATGCGGGTATCGGTATGTATAAAAGCAAAGACAACGGGAAGACCTGGCAGTACCTGGGCCTACCGGAATCACACCACATCGGCAAAGTGCAGCTGCACCCTACCGACGACAACACTGTCTGGGTGGCGGTGCTGGGACACCTCTACTCGCCCAACCGCGAAAGAGGCGTCTACAAGACCACCGATGGCGGCAAGACCTGGAAGCACACCCTTGCTGTAGATAGTAATACAGGCGTGGTAGACCTGGACATCAACCCCCAGAACCCCAACGAAGTGTACGCCGCTGCCTGGTATCGCACCCGCCGCGCCTGGAACTTTGAAGAGAGCGGCAGGACCAGCGGCATTTACAAAAGCACCGATGGCGGTAATACCTGGACCCTAGCGTCTAAAAGTGGCTCCGGCTTCCCCACCGGCGATCACGTAGGCCGCATTGGGCTGGCCGTATACCCCAAAAACCCGCAGATCGTATATGCCATCCTGGATAACCAGCAGGCCCGGCCTGACACGGCTAAGAAAGATACAGCGGTTTACGCCCTGGATGAACTAAAGAACCTGACCATAGAGGAATTTGCCCGCCTGAATGAAAATAAGCTGGACACCCTGCTGAAGCGCAACCGGCTGTCGAATAAGTATTCGGCCAAAGCCGTAAAGGAACTGGTGGCCAGCAACAAGCTGAAGCCCACCTCGCTATACGACTACCTCTATGTGAACACCGGTTTTGAGGGCACTCCCATCGGCTGCGAGATCTACCGCAGCGACAACGGCGGGCAGAATTGGCGAAAGACCAATGAGCGCGAAGTGCCTATCTTCTTTACCTACGGTTACTACTTTGCCAAGATCTACGTATCGCCCTACAACGAGAACAAGGTATATGCCCTTGGCTTCTCCTCGCAGGTGTCCACGGATGGCGGCCGCACCTGGAAGAGTATGGACAGGGCCAACGTGCATGCAGACCACCATGCCTTGTGGATCAACCCGGAACGAGACTCCCATCTTATCAACGGAAACGATGGTGGCGTGAATATTACGTATGACAACGGGGAGAACTGGTTCAAGGCCAATACTCCGGCAGTAGGCCAGTACTACGCGGTGGCTGTGGACAATGCCAAGCCCTACAACGTATACGGCGGGCTGCAGGACAATGGCGTGTGGTACCTGCCTTCCGAAACGCCCAGGAACCGGTTTGCAGGCTCTGGCTTAGGACTGGATGATGAAGCCACCAGGAACCTTGGCGGCGGCGATGGCATGCAGGTACAGGCCGACCTGAGAGACAATACCACCATTTATTATGGTTCGCAGTTTGGCAATTACTCCCGCACCAACCGCCTGAACCGCGAGCAAACCCGCCGCATCACCCCGCGCCACGAGCTGGGCGAAAAGCCCCTGCGCTTCAACTGGCAGGCCCCTATCCTGCTGAGCCCCCATAACAACGATATCGTTTACTTCGGCAGCCATAAGTTCCACCGTTCGTTCAACCAGGGCGACACCATGATTGCCCTCACCCCGGACCTGACCACCGGCGGCAAGGCAGGCGATGTGCCTTACAGCACCCTCACTACTATTTCGGAGTCTCCCATACGCTTTGGACTGATCTACACCGGCACGGATGATGGAAATATTCACGTAAGCAAGGACGCCGGCGCCACGTGGAACCTTATCAGCAGCGGGGACAGGAAAGGCAGATCTCTTCCCCAAAACCTCTGGGTAAGCCGTGTTACCGCTTCCCGCCATAAGGAAAGCCGGGTATACACGTCGCTAAACGGCTACCGCTTCGACGATTTCGCCCCTTACCTGTACGTGAGCGAAGACTATGGCACGTCTTGGAACAAGGTAGGCAGGGACCTGCCGGCCGAACCGGTGAACGTGGTAAAAGAAGACCCTAAGAACGAGAATATCATTTATGTGGGTACCGACGGTGGACTTTACGTAAGTTTCAACCGCGGCCAGAGCTTTATGATGTGGAATGCCGGTCTGCCCAAGTCGGTCCCGGTGCACGACATTACCTTTCAGGAGCGGGAGAATGAGATCGTGCTAGGCACCCACGGCCGCAGCATCTACATAGCCAAGCTGGAAGACGTGCAAAAGGCTGCAAAGTGATATAAGCCTCTTGTAATGTGAAAGGCACCCTGAGGGGTGCCTTTCTTCTTCTATGCTATTGAAACGAAAACTAAAATCGTAATGAAGTATAGGATCACATCGCCTTGAACCGCTCAAAGCAGGCCCTCTCCAGTGCCTCCCTTTCATCGGGGTGGGCAATATTGATCAGGGCGCGGGCACGCTGGCGCAGGTTCTTGCCCCACAGGTAAGCGATGCCATATTCGGTAACCACGTAGTGAACGTGGGCGCGGGTGGTCACTACGCCGGCACCAGGCTTGAGCATGGAGACGATCCGCGACAGGCCTCTACTGGTGCGCGAAGGCAGCGCGATGATGGGCTTTCCACCCTCGCTTAGGGCGGCACCCCGCATAAAGTCCATTTGACCACCTACACCGGAATACTGGAAGGTGCCTATAGAATCGGAGCATACCTGCCCGGTGATATCTATTTCGATAGCACTATTGATGGATATCATTTTATTATTGCGGCGGATGACATGGGGGTCATTTACATAGTCGATATCCAGGAACTGGAACGCCGGGTTATCATTTACGTAATCGTACAGCTTTGTTGTACCCAGCGCAAAGCCAGTAACTACTTTATTGGGATGGATGCGCTTGCACTTGTTGTTGATCACATCGCGCTCCATCAGGTCCACAATCCCATCGGAACACATTTCGGTGTGCACCCCCAGGTCTCGGTGGTTGGTCAGGCATTTCAATACCGCATCCGGTATGGACCCTATACCCATCTGCAGGGTACTGCAGTCTTCAATCATGCCGGCGATGTACTCGCCGATGCGCATTTCCTCGGGCCCGGCCATATCACCAAAGGAAGCTTCGTACAAGGGTGCCTCGTGGTACACCAGGGCATGGAAGCGGCTGGTGTGGATCAGGGCATCGCCATGGGTGCGGGGCACCGCCGGATTCACCTGGGCAATCACGTATTTAGCGGTGTTGACAGCCGAGCGGGCTACGTCCACCGACAGGCCCAGGGAGCAATAGCCATGCTGATCGGGCGGAGAAACCTGTACGATCGCCACGTCCAGCGGCAGGATGTTTTGTTTGAACAGCTCGGGGATTTCGCTGAGGAAGACCGGTACATAATCG